>CATMOC010000300.1 GCA_950071955.1 uncultured Mesorhizobium sp.
CGATTCGAACCATGTCCGCCAGGCGAGAAAGGTTTTTCGTGACGATCGAGCCCGCTTCATCTCCGGCCCGGCCCGGGATTGATCGAGATCAGCTCGCTTGAAGAAAAACACCGGCCTATACAAACCCGTGCTTGACGCGACCGAGTATAGTGGAGTTCACAGGAGCCCTGATCGGTCGACATTCAACCGATACCGTGAGGAGCCATGTTCCGGCGGTCTTTGCGTAACCAGAGTCTGACTTTCAATGCATTCCTTGGGCCGGGATTTTGAGTGCAGGGTCGAGAGCGAGATCGCCATGGGCCATCATGTCGCCATCCTGATGGCAACACGGAACGGCGATCGCTTCCTTCAACAACAACTCGAGACGATCGCCTATCAGGACGGATCCGCTCTCGACCTCTGGATATCCGACGACGGGTCGGCGGACCGGACGCCGAGGATTCTGGAGCGGCTTGGAAAATCCTGGGAACGCGGCAAGGTCCATGTGCAGGATGGTCCGCGCACCGGATTCGCCGAGAACTTTCGCAGTCTCATCGTTTCGACCGCAAGCAACGCGGACTACTTCGCCTTCTGCGACCAGGACGACATCTGGGAGGAAGGCAAACTCGCCGCCGCTCTCTCATGGCTGTCGTCCCAGGATGCCGGACGGCCGTCGCTGTTCTGCACCCGCACGCGGCTCATCGACGAATCCGGCGAGACGATCGGCTATTCCCCGCTCTTCCGGCGCGAACCATGCTTCCGCAATGCCATCGTCCAGAGCATCGCGGGCGGCAACACCATGGTCATGAACCGCGCCGCCTTCACGGCCGTGCAGGCGGCATCCCGTCGGGCCGCCTTCGTCAGCCACGACTGGTGGTGCTACCAGGTCGTCACCGGGATCGGCGGCACGGTTCACTATTCGCCCACGCCCGGCCTGGGCTATCGTCAGCATGGCGCGAACCTGGTCGGCGACAACAGCACGTGGCGGGCGCGCTACGATCGGGTCCGGCGCATCGCGGCGGGGCGGTTCCGGGATTGGAACACGATCAACATCAAGGCGCTCGAGCAGATCGCCGACATGCTGACCGACGACGCCCGCCAGGTCCTTGCGGATTTCAAGCAGAGCCGCGAAGGATCCATCGGCAACCGGCTGGCCGCGCTTCGCCGTTCGGGCGCGCACCGGCAGCGGACCGTCGAGCAGACGATGCTCTACCTGGCATGCGCGATGGGGAAGCTCTGACGTAGGTTTGGCCGGTCAGCCTTCTCGTCGGAGCGTTTGAGCGAAGCGAACTCGCGCGATACAGGGATGGTGGTGCGGGCGGCCGGACTCGAACCGGCACGGGGTTGCCCCCTACGGATTTTCTTACCAGCTACGGCTTTCGCCGCCGCCCCTGAAGGCGTTTGTGGTCTGGACTATCCCTTCACCGTGCCCCGCCGGGGCGGGGGTTAGGTGCTGCCCGTCTAGTCTCTACACCTTCCCGAGCGATCTCGGGCTTGGCTCGGGATTGCCATCCGACAGGTTTCCCCGACTTTGAGCAGTTCTGCATCGCCGGTTTCCCGGCGAGCACTCAACCTCGGCGTAAGTCCGTTGCGTCTACCATTCCGCCACGCCCGCGTCCGCCAAGAGGCTTAATGGGTCGGGAATGGATAGCCAAGGGGAAATGCGCGCGGAACGTGTCGCGCCGGAGGGCAGTTCCCCGACCAGTTAGGCGGCGAAGGCGCGGTCCGCGATACGGCGGATGAAGCTGGCGACCTTCTCGGCCTCGACGAATTGCGGCATGTGGCCGATGCCGTCGAGGATCTCGATGTCGATACCCTCGATCTTGCCTTGCATGGCCAGGCCGTGATGGGTGTGGTGCAGGACGCGGTCGCGGCTGCCGAACAGGATGCCGACGGGCATGCGGATCTCTCCATAGCGGCCGACCTGTTGCGGCAGGTCCTGCTCCACCGCCACGAGGTCTGAGGAGGTGGCATGGAAATGGCTCGGGCGCAGGCCGAGATAGCCGCCGCCGGCGATCGCATATTCGGCCGGCACCGGCTGGGGCCCGAAAACGAAATCGAGCGTCTGCTGCGCGTTCTTCAGCGAGGCGGGCACAGCCAGCGTGTTGGCGACGACGCGCCGCATCAGCGGAGAGCGGATATAGAGGCCGCCGAATTCCTTCGGCGGCGTCGGGATGAAGTGGGTGAGGGGAGAAATCAGCGCCAGCCCGGAGATCCTGTCCGGATGGTCGAGCGCCACCCGGAGCGCGATCGCGCCGCCGAGCGAGTGGCCGACGAGGAGCGGTTTTTCCAGACCGAGCGCGTCGATGAATTTCGCGATGAGGTCGGCCTGTTCGGGGATGCGCGCGCCGCTGGAGACACGGGTGGAATATCCCGAACCGGCCCGGCCGATTGCGACGAGCCGGTAGCCTTCGCCCATGACGGAAAAGAGCGGATGCCGGAAGTGATGCAACTGTCCGCCGAGCCCGTGCACAAACAGGATCGGCCGGCCCTTGCCCTGGTCGACGTAGTGGATGCGGTCGCCGCCGATCGAAACGGTCTTTCCGGCCATCGGGATCTGGGCCTCGGAGCGCGAGGCGATGCGATGCGTGGTCCAGGAAAGATAGGCGGTGAAACCCGCCGCCGCGACCAAAAGGAGGGCGATCAGGGCGATGACGGCAGTTGTCACGGGTGGCCTCCGGGCTCGTTCGGCGGATCGTGCCGACGATTTGAACGCGGTTGGCCGCAGCGTCAATGGCCGCGCGCGCGCACGCAGAAAGAGAGGCAGCCGGGGCCGCCTCTCGGCAGTCGCGTGCGAAAGCGCGTCAGCCGTGCAGCTTGGCGGTGATCTCGGCCACCCGCTTGCCCTGGAACTTCGCGCCTTCGAGCTCCTGCTCGGAGGGCATGCGCGAACCGTCGGTGTTGGAGGTCGTCGTCATGCCGTAGGGCGAGCCGCCGCGCACGACGTCGTTTCCGGACTGGCCCTGGTAGGCGTAGGACAGCGGAACGATGATCATGCCGTGGTGCTGCAGCGAGACCTGCGCGGAGATGATCGCGAATTCCGCGCCGCCATGCTGCGTAGCCGTCGAGGACATGACCGAGGCGACCTTATTGACCAGCGCACCCTTGGCCCAGAGCGGCCCGGTCTGGTCGAAGAAATTCTTCATCTGGGCGGACATGGCGCCGTAGCGCGTCGAGATGCCGAAGATAATGGCATCGTAGTTCTCAAGCTCCAGGGGATCGGCAATCGGGGCCTCCTGGTCGAGCTTGTAGTAGGCGGCCTTGGCTACCTCGAGGGGCACGAGTTCGGGAACGCGCTTGATGGTAACGTCCGCGCCGGCTTCCCGGGCGCCGTCCGCGGCCGACTTCGCCATCGCTTCCATATGTCCCCAGCTCGAATAATAGAGGACGAGTACCTTCGCCATGAGAATTCTCCTTCGACAGTGTTCTCGTGTTGAATGATGCGGCCGGCGGACCGGAACGGCCGGAAGTGCCTGACACTCGATATCTAGGCCACCTACCCGTTTACCGGAACGTGCGAACGGGCGCACAGTTCGTTCACAGATCGCGCGCCATTGCCGTCTGCGGGCCCCGGCTGTATGTCGGTTCGTTCGCCTAGAGGAGCCGTCATGACCGACATCGTCACCGCCGCCATGATCGTCATCGGCGACGAGATCCTGTCCGGGCGGACGAAGGACAGGAACATCGGCCACCTCGCCGACATGATGAGCGCGATCGGCATCGATCTGAAGGAAGTCCGCATCGTACCCGACGAGGAAGACGAGATTGTCGCCGCGGTGAACGCGCTGCGCGCGCGCTACACCTATCTCTTCACCACCGGCGGCATCGGGCCGACGCATGACGACATTACCGCGGATTCGGTATCGAAGGCCTTCGGGGTGCCGTGCGAGTACGACGATCGCGCCTACAAAATGCTGGAGGAGAACTACGCCAAGCGCGAGATGGAGTTTACCGAGGCGCGCAAGCGCATGGCGCGCATGCCGCGCGGCGCCGAGCACATCGACAATCCGGTGTCGCTGGCGCCGGGTTTCCGGATCGGCAACGTCCACGTCATGGCTGGCGTGCCGGCCATCTTCCAGGCGATGCTCGACAACGTCATCCCGACGCTGAAGACGGGCACGAAGCTGATCTCCGCCACCGTCCATTGCCCGTATGGCGAAGGCGTGATCGGCGATGCTCTCGGCGCAATCCAGAAGCAGCATCCGCAGACCATCATCGGCTCCTATCCGAAATATCAGGACGGAACGTTCTGGACCGAACTCGTGGTGAGGGCCCGGTCGGAGGAAATCCTCAAGCCGGCGCGCGAGGCGGTCGAACGGATGGTCGCCGGCCTGGCCGCGACCTCCGCCGGCAGCGGCGCGCCGCGCGTCTCCCGCTGAGGCCTCAATTCTGTCGGCGCACGAATTGCGCTATGGTATTCTCAGCGGTGGGGCGAGGAGTGAGAGCCATGGGTTACAAGACGATCGTTGCGGTGCTGCAGGACGAGACGGGTGCCACCGCGGTGCTCGACGTGGCTGTCGCCCTGACGGAAGATTCGAAGGGCCACCTGGTCGGCGTGCATGCCGAACCGCTGCCGATGCCGATCGCATCGCCGATGGGTTTCCCGGACGCGACGGTCATCGGTGCCGGCGATGACCTGAGCCGGGACCGTGAAGAGAAGCTGGGGCGCTTTTTCGAGGAGCGGATGCGGCGCGAGGACGTCTCGGCCGAATGGCGTTCGCTGCGGACCTTTTCCGGCGACAGCGCGCTCTCGGCGCTCGAAAGCGCGCGTTGCGGCGACATCGTGGTGGCCAGCAACGCCCAGGGCGACGGCGGCGCGCCGGACATCGACACGCTGATCCAGAGCGGGGGACGCCCGGTGCTGATCGTGCCGCGCGACAGGCCGGCCAACGTGCGGGCAAAGCGGGTCGTGCTGGCCTGGAACGGATCGCGCGAGGCCGCGCGCGCGGCGTTCGACGCGCTTCCCTTTATTATGGTGGCCGAAGAGACGATCGTTCTCACCATTAATCCGGCCACGCAGTCCGGCGATCCCGGTGGACGTCCCGGCCACGAAATCGCCGCGGCGCTCGCGCGCCACGGCGCGAAGGTGACGGTCGAGCGTGCAAGCTCCGGCAGGGCATCCGTCGCGGAGACGATGTCGCGCGTGGTCGAGGACAGGAAGGCGGATCTGCTCGTGCTGGGGGCGTTCAGCCACTCGCGGCTCAAGGAGATGTTCTTCGGCGGTACGACCCGCTCGATCATCGACAAGCCGCCCTGCCTGACGTTGATGTCGCGCTGATCAATCCTGGAGCGATCGGACCCAGTCCGTGATCGCCTGCGAAACCAACCCGTTGTTGGAGGGCGACAGCGCGTCGCCGGCGATGACGTGGTTTGACGGGT
>CATMOC010000301.1 GCA_950071955.1 uncultured Mesorhizobium sp.
GGCGTGGGGATAGCGGTTGCAATCGCCGTGGTGGTCGCTGTCGGCATCCTCATCGAGCGCCTGATCGTTCGACCGTTCTACGATCATCGCGACATTCTGCTGATTACGGTCATGACGACGCTTGCCGCGATGATCTTCATCGAGAAGGGATCGCAACTGTTGTGGGGAGCGCGTCTGAAGCAATTGCAGCCGATCGTCCCCGGTCAGGTCAATTTTCTCGGCACCAACATATCGGCGCAGGAGGCGCTGATCATCGCTCTGGCGCCTGTGCTTCTCGGCGCGCTTTTCCTCTTCCTGCGTAATTCGCGCATCGGTCGGGGCATCCGCGCCGTCGGGCAGAACCCGCACGCCGCCAAGCTGATCGGCATCGACGTGTCGCGGGTCTTCATCATAACCTTCGCCCTTTCTGCGGCACTTGCCGGGCTGACCGGCGTGCTGCTCGGGTCGGTGCGGATGGTGACTCCGGCCTTCGGCGCGGAGCCCCTGGTGAAGGCGCTCATCATCGTCATCTTCGGCGGCCTCGGCTCGCTCGGCGGTACCATCGCCGCGGCATACCTGCTGGGCCTCCTCGAAGCCTTCCTGATCTTCTTCATTGGCATCTACTGGGCGCCGTCGATGGTCTTCGTTCTCCTGATCGCCATCCTCGTAATCAGGCCGCAGGGTCTTCTGGGCAAGGTGGTCCGCTGATGCCGTTGCGACCGAACGCAAAAAACCTCGGCCTCGCCGCGCTGATCGTCGTGGGCCTGATCGTGCCGCTGGTGGTGGAGGACACATACACCCGGCACCTTTTCATCATCGCCTTCATCTACGCAGTGGTGGCGTCGAGCTGGGACCTCAGTCTCGGCTACGCCGGCATCTTCAATTTCGGCCACGTCGCCTTCTTCGGAATAGGCGTCTACGCAACAGGCCTGACCGCCAAGCTGCTTGGCATAGACCCCTGGCTCGCCATGCTGATCGGCGGGATCGCGGCCTCCGCGGCCGCCGCGCTCGTCGCACTGCCCGTCGTGAGGCTTCAGGGCGTCTACGTCGTGCTGGTCACCTTCGCCTTCGCCCAGCTGGTGCTGCAGGTCGTCATCAGCCAGTCGGTGGTGACGGGCGGCACGCAGGGCCTGATACGCGTGCCGACGATCGAACTTTTCGGCTACAATTTCCTGCGCGACTACAAGTTCGGCTACTATTACGTCGCCTTCGCGATGATGCTGATCGCCGTGTCCTGCCTGCGCTGGATCGCGCGTTCGGATTTCGGACTGTCTATCCTGGCGATGCGCGACAACGAGGACTATGCGGCTTCGCGCGGTATCCCGGTCGCGATGCAGCGGTTGAAGGTGCTCGTGCTGAGCGCGTTCTTCGCAGGGGTCGCCGGCGGGTTCTTCGTGATCTATCTGCGCGTCGCCTCACCGGAGGTGTTCAGCTTCTCGACCTCTTCGCTCATCCTGTCGATGGTGCTCGTCGGTGGCACGTCGACCATCTACGGACCGGCGCTGGCCGCGCTCGCATTGACCTTCGTTTCGGAAGGGCTGGCCAACTTCGAGGGCCTTGCGGAAGGCCGTTTCATTCTCGTGGCCGTGGCGATGATCGTCGTCCTGATCTTCTTCCCCAAGGGGCTGGCCTCGGCTCTACCCAAAGGTTGGACGAAACCCGCGACAGGATGAAGGATTCGCTCCGGTGTCGGCTTCGGTTTACGCCCCGCGCGTGACACGGCCCGCATCCTCCCGGCAGCACCGTTGCCGATACCCACCGCGCCTTGGAACCCGCGTCCGTGATCAGCGTTTCATCCCGCGAGGAGGCCGGGCCGCGACAACCGGGCTTGGCGGCGAGGAAGTACAGGGCTTATTTTCCCGGTTTCTGGCCCTGGGCAGCGAACAGCCAGGCGCACTTCTGTACCGCCCGGCCCGGCCATCCTCTGTCTCGCCCTGCTCCCGTCGAGCGGGGTCATGGAAACGTTTGTCGCGTGCCGGAACATTGAAGCGCCCGGTGCGTTCCCCTGCGAGACCTCCAGCCACGGGGCATGCCCATGACACTTCCCTTTTCACGCAGTCGCGAAGACGCCATCGACGATCTCGAGCGTCAGATGGCGGCACTCAAGCGCGAACTGAGTTCGCTGCGGCACAGCGCGGCCAAACACGGTTCGCGTGCCTATGACGAGGTAGCCAGCCGCGGCAGCCATGCCTATGACGACGTCGCGGAAATCTTGGCCGATCTGTTGGGGCAGCTTACCCGCCGCAGCCGTCCCGGACGGCGAGAGGTCCAGCGTCAGGCGCGCATCGCTGGTGCCGCCGTACGGGATCATCCCAAAACCACAGCTTTGGTCGGCCTCGCAGCCCTTGGTCTTGCCGCCGCACTCCTGATGCGGCGCTGACGGCCGCGCTTTCGGCAAATCGGGGCTGGCGCCGCGTCTCGCGGCTTGGCACATTCTCCGGCGAAGGAGAATCCGAATGCCGAAGACGCCACGCTTTTCCAGACCCAAGCCCTGGACGGAGGTCGCCGCCGTGCTGGTCGACGTCGCGACGGGGCGCAGGCCAGCCGATATGGTCGTGCGAAACGGGCGCTGGGTGAACGTCCACTCGGGCGAGGTGATCCCCGGCACCGACGTGGCGATCGCAAAGGGGCGTTTCGCCTATTGCGGCCCGAACGCCAGCCACGCCATCGGCGAGGGGACCAAGGTGGTCGACGCCGGCGGCCGCTACCTAGTGCCGGGCCTTTGCGACGCGCACATGCATGTCGAGAGCGGCATGGTGACGGTGACCGAGTTCTGCCGCGCCGTCATTCCGCACGGCACCACCTCCATGTTCATCGACCCGCACGAGATAGCCAACGTCCTTGGTCTCGAAGGCGTACGCCTCATGCACGACGAAGCGGTCGACATGCCGGTCAACGTGCATGTCCAAATGCCGTCCTGCGTGCCGTCGGCGCCCGGACTCGAGAACGCCGGCGCCACGCTCGGCCCGAAGGACGTGGCCGAGGCCATGACCTGGGAGAACATCATAGGCCTCGGCGAAGTGATGAATTTTCCGGGCGTCGCCGCCAACGACGCCACCATGACCGGCGAGATCGCGGCGACGGTGGCAGCCGGCAAGACGGTCGGCGGTCACTATGCCTCGCCCGATCTCGGCCTCGCCTTCCACGGCTACGTTGCCGGCGGTCCCGAGGACGATCACGAGGGCACGCGGGTGGAAGACGCGATCGCGCGCGTGCGGCAGGGCATGAAGGCGATGCTGCGGCTCGGCTCCGCCTGGTACGACGTGGCGACCCAGATCAAGGCGGTGACCGAGCAAGGCCTCGATCCGCGCAACTTCATCCTGTGCACCGACGACAGCCACTCCGGAACGCTGGTCGACGAGGGTCACATGAACCGCGTCGTGCGCCATGCCATCGCGCAGGGGCTGAAGCCCGTCACCGCCATCCAGATGGCGACGATCAACACCGCGCAGCATTTCCGGCTGGAGCGAGAGATCGGCTCGATCGCGCCGGGGCGGCTTGCGGATTTCCTGATCGTCTCCGACCTTGCAACTCTCACGATCGACGAGGTCTACGCGCGCGGCGTGCGTCTCGCGAAAGGCGGAAAGCTGGAGGTCGACATACCGGTGCGCACCTATCCAGCCAGCGCGAGGAACACCGTGAAGCTCGGGCGCAAGCTCGGTGCCGCCGATTTCGACATCGCCGCGCCCGCGGGCGCGAACGAGGTGCGGGCGCGCGTTATCGGGGTCATCGAGAACCAGGCGCCGACGCGCGCGCTGGAGGCCGACCTGCCCGTCGAGGACGGAATCGTCCAGATGGACCGCCGCAACGACGTCTGCCAGATCGCGCTGGTGGAACGCCACCGGGGCACGGGCGCCGTGGTGAACGGCTACGTCTCTGGTTTCGGTTACATGCGCGACTGCGCGCTGGCGTCCACTGTCGCCCATGATTCCCACCACATGATCGTCGTCGGCACGAACAAGGCAGACATGGCGGCCGCAGCCAATCGCCTCGGCGAAATCGGCGGCGGCGTGGTGCTGTTCTCGCAAGGCAAGGAACTGGCGCTGGTGGAGATGCCGATCGCCGGGCTGATGTCGGACGAACGCGCGGAAATCGTCGCCGCGAAGGCCGGCAAGCTGACCGCCGCGATGCGCGAGATGGGCTGCTCGCTGAACAACGCCTACATGCAGCACTCGCTGCTGGCACTGGTCGTCATCCCGGAGCTCAGGATCTCAGACATGGGCATCATCGACGTGACGAAGTTCGAGAAGGTCGACCTGTTCGTCTGACCGGGCTCACTGCCGGGTCACGGTCTCCAGCACCTCCACCGGCGTGGTGATGACGATGTCTGCCGCCGAGGCTGCTGTCTGGCCGATGCCGGTCGCCAGGCTGTTCAGCCGCTCGGCGAGATTGTCGCGCGTCTCCGTCAGCCGGTCGCCCTGGCGCAGCCGTTCGCCCAGCAGCCGCACCAAGAGCGGATTGTCGGCGAACTTGGTGTGGTTGGTCCTGTCGCCGGCCTCGAGCGCGGTGACGTCGGCCACGATCACGCCGTAGCTCGCGATCTCGGCATCGTTGGTGTACTCGCCGAGCCGCGGCCGGTTGCCGGCGATGATGCCCGAAATGTTGAGCGCGCGGTCGTTTCGCGACAGCATCAGGAAGAACGGCTTGTCGGGGATGCCGTAACGCTTCATCTGGCTCTTGAAGACGTCGACATCGACATCCGGCGAAGCCAGCACCACGTCGCCCAGCTTGCCGTCGATGTCGCGGTCGCCGGTGATGGCGAGCTGGCGCAGGGCCTCCAGCGTCACCCAGTTGCCCATCGAATGGGCGATGATGTCGATGCGCGAGGCGCCCGCCTCCTCCACCAGCCGCAGCGTGCGCTCCAGCGCGTCGCGCGCCACCGTCGCCGAATCTCGGTCGTAGATGTAGTCGACCGTCCTGCCCCCCGAAGCCCAGGTGAAGAGCACAGGCGCGCCGTCGTATCCGGCGTCGTGGGCGAGCTGGGTCAGCCGGTAGACGGCATCGTCGAAGCGGGTGTTGTAGCCGTGGATGAAAACGAGCGCCCGCCCTCCCCGCGCCTTGATCGTGGCCGCCAGGTCGGCGACGAACGCATCCTTGCCGTCATAGGTCGCGACCTCGGAGGCCGTAAAGAAACGCGCGGGATCGCGCAGCCCCGACTTCGGCCGCTCGATCGCACCCGGCGCGTGGATCGCCGGAACGGTGACGTCCGTCCGGGCGAAGCTGAGCGACAGGGAGCGGGTGTTGTCGAACACCTCGCGCGGGTTTTCGGAGCGGGCACGGGTGGTCGCGACGAAGATTCGGTGTTCCCCCGCGATCTCGTTCTGCGACGACGAAACGAGTTCGGTGCCGATCAGCACCTGCGCCTGCGTGTTCACGCA
>CATMOC010000302.1 GCA_950071955.1 uncultured Mesorhizobium sp.
GGCGGCGGCGGCGATCATGATGATGTCGGCCGAAGATACCCCGGCGCGGACAACGCAGTTCCAGATCTCCGCCAGGGTCAGGCGCTGGGCGCCGTAGCCGAAGGTAAATCCTATCAGCATGACCGCGAGGCAGGCATAGATTGCCGCGTTCTCCGGTTCGCGGTTCAGCCAGAACAGGGCGTAGATGAGGACCGCGAAGGGCAGCATGAAGAGCCAGCCCTTGGCCACGACCCGAAGCAGCCGCGGGATGTCCTTTGCAGGGACGCGCAGGATGTTGCCCTTGGCCGCCTCGAGATCGGCCTGGATGAAGAGCGCGAAGTAGTAGAGCAGCGACGGCACCAGCGCCGCCACCGCGACCTCGCCGTAGCTGATCTGCAGGAAGTCGGCCATCAGGAAGGCGACAGCGCCCATGACCGGCGGCATGAGCTGGCCGCCGTTCGAGGCGCTCGCCTCGATCGCCGCCGCGTGCTCGGGCTTGAAGCCGGACTTCTTCATCATCGGGATGGTGATGACGCCGGTGGCGAGAATGTTGGAGACGACGATGCCGTTGATCGACCCGAACAGCGACGAGGCGAGCACCGAGATCTTCGCCGCGCCGCCGCGGAAGCGGCCCATCAGCGCCAGCGAGATGTCGTTGAAGAAACTCGCACCGCCGGAGGAGGAAAGGAGCTGGCCGAAGAAGACGAACGGAATCACCACCGTCACGCCGATCAGCAGCACCAGCCCGAACAGGCCGCTGGTGTCGAGGCCGAGATAGACCACCATCGCGTTCAGCTCGACCTCCCTCGTCTGAAGGCTTCCGCTCACCAGATGGCCGACCAGAGCGTAGGCGAAGAAGGCAAGGACGACGATGACGAGCGGCCATCCGGAAGAGCGCCGAAGTCCCTCCAGGACCAGTACCAGCAGCAGCCAGGTGACAATCAGCACGTCCCAGGGGAAGTTGAAGAATTCGCCCAGCATGCGCGGATAATGCCACCCCATGTAGATCCCGGTTGCCAGTGAGACGGCCGCCAGGATCCAGTCGTACCAGGGCACCCGCTCCCGCGGCGCATCGGCTGCGCGGAACGGGCGAACGATGTAGACCATCGCCAAAGCCATGCCGAGCACGACGGCGAGGAACTGCTCGGCGAGGAAGTTCCAGCCCGCGGCGCGGTAGAGATCGGCGCCCCAGGCGATGCCGGCAAGCGCGATACACGCGCCAAGCAGCGTGGTCGCGATCCTGACGGCGCCGCCGGGTGGCGGCGCCTCCAGTTCACGTTCGGCCTGCATTGTCATGTGCGGCGTCGTCCCGTTGGGCTGGATTTCGGCTGTGGTCGGGTGGGCCGCCGGCTACTCGCCCGGCCAGATGCCGATTTCCTTGTAGTAGCGGATAGCTCCCGGATGATACGTCACGCCCGGCTGCTGGACTGCCAGGTTGTCGGGGGTCATCGCGTTGAACGAGGGGTGCGCGGCGACGAGTGCGTCCTTGTTGTCGTGGATCGCCTTGACGATGTTGTAGACCGTCTCCTCGTCCGTTTCGGCGCTCACCGCAACCGTCATGGCATACTGCATCAGGTCCGTTTCGCCGATGACCCCGTTGAGGTGGGGCAGGGGGACCTGCTTGGCCACGGTGTATTCCGGCCGGATGGAGGCCATCGCCTTCTTGGCCTCCTCGGAGTCGTCGAGGTCGAGGAACTTGATGCCCACCGCCGCGTCGACTTCCGCCATCTTCGGCGCGCCGACGGCGAAAATGGTTGCGTCGAGCCGCCCGGCCTTGAAGTCGTCCGCCGCCCGCAGGAGGTTGGCCGTCGGCACCCCGTCGGTGTCGTCGAGCGTCAGCCCGGCCGTGGCCAGGATCGCGTTGGACAGCGCGACGCCCTGCGGAAAGCCCTGCCAGCCGATCGGGAAGCGCTTGCCCTTGAGATCGGCGACGGTCTCGATGCCGGAATCCTTGCGCACCAGCACGCCCACCTTGAAGGGGAACACCGTTGCCGCGAGCTGCAGCTTGTCGAGCGGCTTGCCCTCGTGCTCGTCCTTGCCGCGCACAGCGATGCCGACCTCGTCGTTCGACATGAATGTAGCCGCTGCCTGTCCGGCCTGCACCGCGCCCATCGAGGCGGCCGGCGAGTTGAAGGTGACCACGCGCATCTGGATGCCGGTCTCTTCCTGGACCACCTTGGCGATCGCTTGGGTCTGGACGTTGTTGATGGAGCCGGGCGGCAGCGTCGAGATGGACACTGTCTGCGCCGCCGCGGACGTCGAAAGAATGGCCGTCGCCGCAAGCAGGGCGGCCGCGTACCCGATGATGGATTTCATTTCTCTTCCTCCCAATTTTCCGCTTCGAGCGGATCTGTGCGTGGCTGTTGACGGGCCGGCAATTCCTCCCGCGGCCCGCCTCGGTCGATCGTCAGCCGTTCATCACGGCACGATTTCCTACCATTTCCGTATCGAATGGAGCCAGTCGCTGCATTGCTGCGAACTGCACGACCTGCGTGGCCACGGTGCCGAGCTGGCTTTCGATCTCTGCATTCGCCGGCCTGCCGTTGACGAACGGCTTCGTCTGCGAGTTGATCGCCGCCGCATAGGGCGTCGGCCAGCCTCGCAGAGCGTGGATGATCGATCGCAGGCCGATGAGTGTCGTGCCAAGACCCTGCGCGCCGAAGGCGGTCACCACGATCCCGACCGCGCGACCGTCGAAGTACGGGCGGGGATCGTCGCGCATGTCCTCGACATAGTCGAGCGCGTTCTTGATGACCCCCGACAGGGCGCCGTGGTAGCTCGGCGACGAGACGATGATCCCGTCCGCGTTTCGTAGCGACTGGACGAGCCGGCGCGCCGAGGGGCTGCGGTGATCGTCGGAAGGATCGTACATCGGCAGGTCGAGCAGCGGTCCGGCGATCAGTTCCGTGGTCGAGCCCAGCGACTGGCAG
Source organism: uncultured Mesorhizobium sp. (assembly GCA_950071955.1). GTDB lineage: Bacteria > Pseudomonadota > Alphaproteobacteria > Rhizobiales > Rhizobiaceae > Aquibium > Aquibium pacificus. Next base: position 2,910 of record CATMOC010000302.1, read on the forward strand.
ATGGAGAGCACGTGCCTGAGCGCGGTTTCGGACGAGGAACCGATGCGTGTGGTTCCCCCGATACCCACGATATGCGTCGGACGATCGGTAGGACCCGCCGCGCGGCGCCCATGTGTCGTATAGAAGCCTGGACTGTCGAGCATGTCGCCTTGCCTATTCCGCCGCCATCGAACCGGCACCGGCCTGCCGCGCCTTGGCGAAGGCTTCCCGGATGGAAGCCTGGCGGCGGTCGAGCCATTCCTCGGTTTCGGGATGGGTGAAGATGTAGAAGTCTTCGTCCTCGATCGCCTGCGCGACGCGCTCGCCGATCGCTTCCGGTCTGGCGCTTCCCTTGATCAGGTCACCCATGAAGTGGTTCTGCGGACGCACGTAGGCACCGCCCAGCCGCTCGGGCCTGCTGCGTTCGGACAGGTGGATGCCGGTGTCGACGGCCGCCGGCGCGAGCACCGAGATACCGACCGTCGTGTCGGCGAGTTCGTTGCGGAGCGCCTCGCTCAGGGCCACGACCGCGTATTTGGTCATGGAGTAGGCGCCGGTCAGGAAGTTCGGATTGACCTGGAAGCCTCCGATCGAGGCGGTGTTGACCATGTGTGTGGGGCCGCCGCGATCGAGAAGGCGAGGCACGAAGCTCCTGATGCCGTGGATGACGCCATAGACGTTGACGCCGATCGCCCAGTCCCAGTCGCTCATCTCGATCTCGTGCAGCGGCACGCCGTGCATGGCCACGCCGGCGTTGTTGCAAACGATCGAGACTGGCCCGAAGGTCCCTTCGATGTGGTCGGCGGCAGCCTCGACCGACGAAGCGTCGGAAACGTCAACCGGCAGCGGAATCGCCTTGCCACCCGCGGAGGTGATCTGGCGGGCGGTCTCGGCGGCGTCGGATTCGCGGATGTCCGCCACGCCGACATTCACGCCGCGGGCGGCGAGAGCCAGCGAAATACCCCGGCCGATGCCGGAACCTCCGCCCGAGACATAGGCGGACATGCCGCGTTCGATCTTCATACTGCGTTTTCGCCGGCTTGGCGACCCGATTGAGAGTGCTGGTCAAGGGTATACAAGAAAGCCCCGGCGTCAATAGAAAACTGCGACATTCTGTCCATTCTGTGCCTTCTGGTATACAATCGGCCCGCGCTTGCCGGATTCCCGTCCGGCGTGCGAAAAGCGGTTCCGAAACGGCGGGAGTGTCGAAGAGGATGGGCAGCACGAACGAAGCGGCGCTGGAGCGTGACGGGGCCGATGCCGCCGGAGCCGTGGAAACGGCGTACCGCTTCATTCGCGGCGCAATCATCTCCGGCGATCTTCGCTCGGGCGAGACGCTGCAGGAAGCAAGGCTCGCCGAGCGCATCGGCGTCAGCCGCACGCCGGTGCGCGAGGCGCTGAGCCGGCTTTCGAACGAAGGCCTCGTCGTCCTGGAGCGCTATCGGCGCGGGCAAGTCGCGAGCTTCTCGCAAAAGGACGTCGCCGAGATCTTCAGGCTGCGCGCCAAGCTCGAGGCGCATGGTGCCCGACGCGCCGCGCGCCGCATCGGCGATGCCGACATCGCCCGCCTCGAGGCGCTCGAGGGAGAGATGGAGGCCGTGTTCGACGAACTTGGCTGGCACGGGCATCTCGCCCGCTTCGATCAGCTGAACAACGAATTCCACGCCCTCATCGCCAGGGCAGCCGATAGCCCGCGGCTCGAACGCATCCTGGCGTCCTCGCTTGAGCTTCCCGCGTCCATCTTCAACTTCTATGCCGAGCCGGTCGAGGAGCGCACCAGGCGCACGCACAGGCAGCACCACGAGATCATCGACGCCTTGAAGGCGCGCAATCCCGACTGGGCGGAAGCCGCGATGGGCGCTCATCTGTTCTCGATCCTCAACGATCCCGATCCCGATCCGGAGCCCTGACGGTGGGCCCTCCTCCGGCGGAGGAGAGCCCGCCCCGGAAGATCATTCGGCAGCGACCGAGACCTTCTTGGCCGCATGGTCGCGCAGATAGGGCATCACCTCGTTTGCGTAGAGTTCCATGTTCTTGCGCGTCAGTTCCGCCGGCAGCGTGCCGAACTGGAGCAGCGTCAGGAGATGGCCGAAGCCGATCTGCGAGTGATACTCCGCCAGCTTCTCGCGCACCGTCTGCGGGCTGCCGCAGATGAACATGCCCTTCTCGATCACCGCATCGATCGTCTGCTTCGTCCCGATCGAGGACTTCGCCTTCATGACGCCCAGCATCGACTTCAGCGAAAGGTAGCCGGGCGGCAGCAGCATCTCCTTGGGCATGCGCAGGAACTTGTTGAGGAAGTTCTCGATGTGCGGCTGCGCCTCGCGGCGCGCGATCTCGTCGGTTTCGGCGACGTAGAGCGGCACCGACCAGCCGAGTTGATCCTCGGTCGCCTCGTAGCCGTGCTCGGCGGCCATGTCCCTGTACATCTGCATGTACTTCACCAGCATCGCCACCGGGG
>CATMOC010000303.1 GCA_950071955.1 uncultured Mesorhizobium sp.
CTGGCCGAGCAGGTCGTGATCGTGCTGATCCCGCCGCTGGCGCTGATCTTCCTCGTGCTCGGAACCATTTTCCTCGGCATCGCCACGCCGACCGAAGGCGGCGCGATGGGAGCGACCGGGGCATTGTTCCTTGCATTCGTGAAGGGCCGGCTGAGCTTCAGGGTCCTGAAGCAGGCGCTGGATTCGACGACGAAGCTCTCCGCTTTCGTCATGTTCATCCTGATCGGCGCACGCGTCTTCGGCCTCACCTTCTACGGCATCAACGGCAATATCTGGATCGAGGAACTACTGCTGGCGCTGCCCGGCGGCGAATACGGCTTCCTGATCGTCGTCACGATCATCATCTTCATCCTCGGCTGCTTTCTCGATTTCTTCGAGATCGCCTTCATCGCCGTGCCATTGCTGGCGCCGGTGGCGGAAAAGTTGGGCATCGACCTGATCTGGTTCGGCGTCATCCTCGGTATCAACCTGCAGACGTCGTTCCTGACGCCGCCCTTCGGCTTCTCGCTGTTCTACCTGCGCTCCATCGCCCCGATGCGGGAATGGACCGACACGGTTTCTGGCCGCGTCCTGCCGGGCATCCGCACGGGCGAAATCTACAAGGGCGCCCTGCCCTACATCGTCATCCAGTTCCTGATGATCCTTCTCGTCATCGCCTTTCCCGGCCTGGTCATGCACTACAAGTCGGCGCCTCCGGCCAGCGACATCCAGATCCAGCTGCCGCCGATGGGCGGGGCGGGCGGGGGCATGAGCCTGCCGCCATTGGGGGGCAACACAAACGATGGTGGCGGCGGTCTCGGACTGCCGCCTCTCGGACTGCCGCCCGCCGGCGGTCAGGGAACCGGAGGACAGGGAGCCGGCGGGGGCGCGGACAGTGGAGGAGGCCTCGCCCTGCCGCCGCTGGGACTGCCGCCGCTCGGCGCACCCGGGACGACGCCGGCCCAGCCGGCACCGGTCGAAACCGCCCCGGCACCCGCGCCGAACGATCTCAGCCAGCCGCCGAAGTTCGACTGAAGGGCTCATCGAAAGAAAAAAACCCCGGGATGGCGACATCCCGGGGTTCTTGGTTTCAGGCGATCGGGTCGATGTGCGTCAGAGGTTGCCGGCGCGCTGCTGGATCATCATGAAGGTGTCGAAGTTGTACTCGGTCAGCTGCGCCCACAGGTAGGCGTCCTTCTTGAAGGCCTGCTGGTCCTCGTAGATCTTCTTGAACGTCGCATTCTGGGCGTTGATCTCGGCATAGGTCTCCAGCGCCGCCTTGTAGCAGGCATCCAGGATTTCCTGGCTGAACGGCCGGAGCTGCGCGCCACCCTGCACGAGGCGCTTGATAGCCGAAGGGTTCTTGAAGTCGTAGTTCGCCATCATGTCGGCGTTCGCCGCGCGGCAGGCGGTCTGGAGGATCGCCTGGTAGTTCTTCGGCAGCTCGTTCCACTTGGCGAGGTTGGCGAGCGTGTGCAGCACCGGACCGCCTTCCCACCAGCCTGGGTAGTAGTAATACTGCGCGACCTTCTGGAAGCCGAGCTTCTCGTCGTCATAAGGACCGACCCACTCCGTGGCGTCGATCGTGCCCTTCTCCAGCGCCGGATAGATGTCGCCGCCGGCGATCTGCTGCGGCACGACGCCGAGCTTCTCGATGATCTTGCCGCCCATGCCGCCGATGCGCATCTTGAGGCCCTGCAGATCCGCGACCGTGTTGATCTCCTTGCGGAACCAGCCGCCCATCTGCGCGCCCGTATTGCCGCAGATCATGCCGTAGAGGCCCTGCGTGGCGTAGAACTCGTTCATCAGCGTGTTGCCGTTGCCATAGTAGTACCAGGCGTTCTGCTGACGGTAGTTGAGGCCGAAGGGGATCGCGGTGCCGAAGGCGTAAACCGGGTCCTTGCCCCAGTAGTAGTAGGACGCCGTGTGCGCGAGCTCGACGGTTCCCGCCGACGCGGCGTCGGCGGCCTGCAGGCCCGGAACGATCTCGCCGGCCGCGAAGACCTGGATCTCGAAATTGCCGTCGGACGCTTCCTTGACAAAGCTCGCCATCGTCTCGGCCGCGCCGTAGATCGTGTCGAGCGCCTTGGGGAACGAGGACGTGCAACGCCAGGTGACCTTCGGCGATGACTGAGCGATGGCCGGCGCGGCCAGCGCCGACGCGGCCGCGGCGCCCGCGCCCGCAAGTCCTGCTTTCTTGATAAATGAACGACGATCCATGCTGTTACCTCCCGATTGACTGCGGATCAAAAGCCGGCCGCCAGTGCAAATCCCACTTCTGGCAAACCAACTGTTGGCAATCAATGCATAGGCCCGGGATCAAGTCCAGCGCTGCGGCGACAGTGCGTTAAATCTTCATGTCGAAGCGGGCGCGCGGCTGCGACGAACCCATACCAGGCCCGGACAAGTATCGCGGCGTGCGCAGTCCGCTTCGCGATCGGCAACGAAAAAACCCCGGAGCGTTGCCGCTCCGGGGTTCCCTTTTGATATGCTGCCGGCTGGCGTCAGATCTTGCCCGACCGCTGCTGCACCATCATGAAGGTGTCGTAGTTGTACTCCGCCACCTGCTGATAGAGGAAGTGCTTGGACCGGAACTCGACGATAGAGTCCCAGATCTTCTTGAAGGCCGCGTTCGAAGAGGTCAGTTCGTCATAGATGCCGAGCGAGGCATCGAAGCAGGCCGACAGGATTTCCTGGCTGAAGGGACGCAGTTGCGTTCCGTTGGCCACGAGCCGCTTCAGCGCATCCGGGTTGAGGTAGTCGTACTTCTGCAGCATGTTCGCGTTCTCGGCCTGGGCGGCCGTGCGCAGAAGCGACTGATAGTTCGCCGGAAGCGAATCGTACTGCTCCTTGTTGAACATGAGATGGACGGTCGGACCGCCTTCCCACCAGCCGGGATAGTAGTAGAAGGGCGCGACCTTGTAGAAGCCGAGCTTCTCGTCGTCGTACGGGCCAACCCACTCGGCCGCGTCGATCGTGCCTTTTTCGAGCGACGGATAGATGTCGCCGCCAGCGATCTGCTGCGGCACCGCGCCGAGCTTCTCCATGATGCGGCCGGCGAAACCGCCGATGCGCATCTTCAGGCCCTGCAGGTCGGCGACAGTGTTGATCTCCTTGCGGAACCAGCCGCCCATCTGGACGCCGGTGTTGCCGCCCGGGAAGCCGACGAGATTGTGCTGGGCATAGAACTCGTTCATGAGGTCGATGCCGCCGCCGTGGTAATGCCAGGCGTTCATGCCGCGCGCATTGAGCGCGAACGGAACCGCGGCACCCAGCGCCCACGCGGGGTCCTTGCCCCAGTAGTAGTAAGAGACCGTGTGACAGGCCTCGACCGTGCCGGCCGTGGTGGCATCGGCGGCCTGCAGGCCAGGAACGATCTCGCCCGCGGCGAAGACCTGGATCTGGAAATTGCCGTCCGTGGCTTCCGAGACCATCTTCGCAAAGACCTCGGCACCGCCATAGATGGTGTCGAGCGACTTCGGGAAGGACGACGTCAGGCGCCAGGTGATCTTGGGGCTAGACTGCGCGATCGCCGGGGCGGCGAGCGTCGTTGCGGCGGCCGCGCCGGCACCGGCGAAGCCGGCTTTCTTGATGAATGAGCGACGATCCATGATTTCTCCTCCGATCGTATCGATGTAGCCCGGAATCGTGAGCGGCCCGGGCAAGCCGCGGCGGATGCTGGTGCGTCCTTTGCATAGCGGTCGGAGGCCGTCCAGCGGTTGGACCAAAAAATGCTTCCGGTATGGTATTTTTACCTAAGCCGTTGAAACTGAGGCATAAAATTGTTTTAGCACATACTGTTTCATGGCCTACGCATCGCTTCCTCTTGATTGGATCGGCCTGGCAATGCGATTAGATAAGGTGGAAGTCGATCGCCGCGCCCGCGGGCGCGAACAGCCGGAACCGAACTCGTCATGATGCAGCCTCTCGTCGCCGTCTCGTCCGATGTACGTACCTTCGACACTTACACGTGGCACGCCACCCCGCAGCAATATGTCGAGGCGGCAATCACCGGAGCGGGCGTGCTGCCGGTGCTGCTGCCTTGCCTTGGCGACCGGATCGACTTCGACCAACTGCTGTCGTCGGTCGACGGCGTCATGATCACCGGTTCGAAGACGAACGTGCACCCCGACCTTTACGGCGGCGAGGCCACCGAAGCGAACGGTCCCTACGATCCGGCGCGCGACGCCACGACGCTTCCCCTGATCCGCAAGGCGATCGAACGCGGCGTGCCGCTGCTGGCGATCTGCCGCGGCATCCAGGAACTCAATGTCGCGCTAGGCGGAACGCTGGCGACCGAAATCCAGGAGAAGGAGGGTCGCCTGGATCATCGCGCGCCTGCCGACCACGACCACGACGTGCGGTTCTCCATCCGTCAGAACGTCAGGATCGAGCCCGGCACCTGCCTCGCGGGCGTCTTCGGTGCCGGCGACATCCGGGTGAACTCGGTGCATCGGCAGGCGATCGACCGGCTCGGCGACCGGCTCGACGTGGAGGCCGTTGCCGAGGACGGCACGGTCGAGGCCGTGTCGGTGCGCGGCGCCAAGGCTTTCGCCGTGGGCGTCCAGTGGCATCCGGAGTACTGGGTGCGCACGGACGATACCTCTGCCCGCATTTTCAGGGCATTCGGCGACGCAGTGCGCCGGCATGCGAGCACTCGATCGGGATTGATGCAGGCCGCCGAATGAAAGGAGCCGCCGGCCGCGGGATCACTCCGCCGATTTCAAGGTGATGATCGGGCTAGCCGGTTCGATCGATTCGAAATCGAGGCCGTCCGAGACTGCGAACACCACGACCGGTTCGCCACTGACCGAAGCCAGCGAAATGCCTCCATCCGCGCGGTCGCGCCAGGTCCTGGCCTGTGCCAGAGCCGGATAGAGATCGGCACAGCGGGCATCGAGCACGAGGTCGTGCGAGCCGCCCGCCTCCGCAATTCCCCTTTCGATCCGGCATTCGCCGGAGACCCCGACCAACTGCAACGCGAAGCGGTCCGGTTTCCTCGACGCGCCCTGGTCCGTCCCGGGCTCCGGGTTCCCGGGCTCGGTATACTGCGTGCCGGCCAGCACGGCGACCGCGAGCCCGATTCCCACGAGGGTTCTCATAGTGCACCTCTTGCGGCGAAGAACGTCACGAGAGAATCGGCTGCGCAGGTTAACGGATGGTTAACGACGCGTCCGCGCGATCCCGGACGTTTCCGGCACGGGCGTCAACGCCCTGTCGAAGGAGAACCACGAGACGAGGTTGTCGACCACGAGATCGGCCATCGCCTGCCGAGTGTGGATCGATGCGGAGCCGACATGCGGCAGCAGCGTCGCGTTGTCGAGTTCGAGGAGTTCGTCGGGAACGTTCGG
>CATMOC010000304.1 GCA_950071955.1 uncultured Mesorhizobium sp.
GGGCTTCCTGCTCGGCATCCTGCAGTCCTTCGCCGCCATGAACGAGGTCAAGAACATCATTCCCGGAATCGACCAGGTCATCATCTATCTGGTCGCGGTCGTCGTGCTGCTGACGATGCCGCGCGGCCTTCTGGGACGCAAAGGCGTGATGGAGAGCTGACATGGCGATGCTGAGAAACGATCTCGTCCTGCTCGCCGTCTTCGCGCTGGTGGTGCTGGCGATGCCTCTGTGGCTCGGGCCGATAGGCGCGGCCTATCCGGACCTGATGCAGAAGATCGCGATCTACGGGATCTTCGCGATCGGGTTCAACATCCTCTTCGGCATGACCGGCTACCTTTCGTTCGGCCACGCAGCCTTCCTCGGCGTCGGCTCCTACGCCGCGGTCTGGTCGTTCAAGCTCCTGACGATGAGCGTGATCCCCGCGGTGATCTTCGCGGTCGTGATCGCGGGTATCTTCGCCGCGGCGATCGGCTTCATCAGCCTTCGCCGCTCGGGCATCTACTTCTCGATCCTCACCCTCGCCTTCGCGCAGATGTCGTACAACCTCGCCTATTCGGTGCTGACGCCCATCACCAACGGCGAGACGGGCCTTCAACTGGCGCTCGACGATCCCCGGGTGCTCGACAGGGCCCTCTCGACCGGCGGACCCGGGATCCCGGCGCCGAGCCTGTTCGGCGAACAGCTCGTGGGGCTGAGCGGCTTCTATTTCTGCGCGGTGCTCCTCATCCTGTGCTTCTTCCTGGCCATGCGGATCGATCGCTCGCCCTTCGGCATGATGCTGAAGGCGATCAAGTCGAACCAGACCCGGATGGCCTACACCGGCTTCAACACCAAGCCCTACACGCTCGCCGCCTTCATCATCTCGGGCATGTATGCCGGGCTCGCCGGCGGCCTGCTCGCTGCGACCGATCCACTGGCCGGCGCCGAGCGCATGCAGTGGACCGCGTCCGGCGAGGTGGTGCTTATGACCATCCTGGGCGGCGTCGGCACGCTCGTCGGACCGGTGGTCGGGGCCGGCGTCATCAAATATTTCGAGAACATCTTCTCCGCCTTCCACGAGGCCAAGCTGCACGAGGCCTTCTCCTTCATGCCGGACGGGCTCGAGAACTTCTTCGTTGCAATCACCGCGCCCTTCGTCGGCGAGGGATGGCACCTGACGCTCGGCATCGTCTTCATGCTCATCGTCATCTTCCTGCCCGGCGGCCTCATGGAAGGCGTGCGCAGGTTACGGACAGCCTTCACACGCAAGCCCGCCGCTCGCGAAGAGACCGGCAAGTTCGCCCCGGCGGAATGAGGATCGGCACAGATGAGTAACGCAGTTCTCCACGTCGCCGACGTCCACAAGAGCTTCGGCGGCCTGAGGGCGCTGTCCGACATCGACCTCCAGGTGATGGAAGGCACGACCCATGCCATCATCGGGCCGAACGGTGCCGGCAAGTCCACGCTGCTCAACGTCTGCATCGGACGCATCGCGCCCGATACCGGCGCGGTTGTCTTCGACGGACAGGTGATCACCGGCAAGCGGCCGCACGAGATCAACCAGATGGGCGTCGTGCGGGTGTTCCAGACTCCGGAGATCTTTCCGGACCTAACGCTTCTCCAGAACGTCATGGTCCCCGCCTTCGCCAAGCGCGACGGTTCCTTTCGCCTCAATGCCCTGCAGCTGACCTCGCGCCAGAGCGCAATCCGCGAGGAGGCCGAACACTGGCTGGAGGACGTCGGGCTCTACAAGCAGCGCGAAACGCTCGCCGCCAGCCTGTCGCGCGGCGACAAGCGCCGGCTGGAACTCGCCATGGGCCTGGTCCAGCATCCCCGCCTGCTGCTCCTCGATGAGCCGACGGCGGGCATGTCGCGCCACGACACCAATGCCACGATCGATCTTCTGAAGAAGTTCAAGGAACGCGGAATGACCAAGGTCATCATCGAACATGACATGCACGTCGTGTTCTCGCTCGCGGATCGTGTTACCGTTCTGGCACAAGGCCGCATCATCGCGGACGGCAAGCCGGACGAGGTCAGGGGCAATCCCGTGGTCCAGGAAGCCTATCTGGGAGGAGCACATTGATGAACGCCATGACGATGCCCGACGAGACGAAGGCAGCGGAAAAGGCGCCGTTCTTCAGCGTGCGCGACATCCATGCCTATTACGGCGAGAGCTACATCGTCCAGGGCGTCAGCTTCGAGATCCAGGAAGGCGACATCGTCGCGCTGCTCGGCCGCAAAGGCGCGGGCAAGACCTCCACGCGGCGCCCGCTGGCCCGCGCGCTCGACCCGCAGCTGAAAAGCGGCGAGATCTGGCTGAACGGCGAGGCGATCCACAAACTGCGCGACTTCCAGGCTGCCGGCAGGGGCATCCAGCTCGTCCAGGAGGACCGCCGCATCATTCCCGGCCTGACGGTCGAGGAGAACCTGAAGCTGGCGCAGATCAGCGAGCCGAAGGGCTGGTCGATCGAGAAGATCTACGACCATTTCCCGCGGCTCGCGGAGCGGCGCAAACAGGACGGGGTGACGCTCTCGGGCGGAGAACAGCAGATGCTGGCGGTTGCCCGGGCACTTGCCCGCGACCTGAAGCTCCTCCTGCTCGACGAGCCCTATGAAGGGCTGGCGCCCGTCATCGTGCAGGAGATCGAACGCATCGTGGAGCAGATCAAGGCACTCGGCATCACCACGATCATCGTGGAGCAGAACGCCGTCGCCGCGCTCGAACTCGCCAACCGCGCCCTGATCCTCGACATGGGCCAGATCGTCTTCGACGGCTCCGCGCAGGCGGTGCTCGACAACGTCGAACTCCGCAACGAGTACCTCGCGATCTGAAGCCGGATTAACCGGCGGTTCCGCTGCGCCCCAGCCGTCCGAACCGCCCCGCCTCGATCCGTTCCACGATCGTCTCGAGCGGTTCGGGGCGGTGGAAGAGATAACCCTGTCCGTACTGGACCTTCATGTCCGCGAGCAGATCCAGGGTCTCGGCATCCTCGATTCTCTCGGCCACAACCTGATATCCGAGGCCCTGGGCGATGCGGTTGATGGAGGTGACGATCTGCCGATCGTACTCGCTCGTAGTGAGGTTATGGATGAAGGAGCCGTCGATCTTCAGATTGTCGACCGGGAAGCGCCTGAGATAGTCGAACGAACTCAGGCCGGCGCCGAAGTCGTCCAGGCACACCCTACAACCGTTGGCGCGCGCCAGTGAGACGAAACGCTCGGCCGCCTCGAAATTGGTGACGGCCGCCGTTTCGGTGATTTCGAACACGATACTGTCGAATGGCGCGCCCGTCTCGGCCACGGTGCTTTCGACGAAATTCCATAGCTTCGGATCGCTCAGCGACTGGGCCGAGAGATTGAACCCGAGATCCAGGTCCCCGGCCGCCATGACCGCGCCGAACCGTGAAAGCGCGCTCCTGATGATCCACCGGTCCAGCGACGAGGCGCGTCCGAAGCGTTCCGCGGCGCGGATGAACTCGGCCGGAGACATCATCCTGCCCTCGCGGTTCACCAGCCGGGCGAGCACCTCGACCTTTCCCAAGGTCTGCATCGGATTGTTCAGCGCCCGGATCTCCTGGCCGAAGAGCACGAGCCGGTTCTCTTCCATCGCATCGGCGATGTCGCCCACGATGCGGGCCGCCGTCAGGCTGGCCGACAGCCGGCCCTTGTCCTCGGAAAACACCATGTAGCGGTTGCGTCCGCCGGATTTTGCGGCGTAGCAGGTGTCGTCGGCATGCGCCAGGACGTCGGCCGCGCCGAGGCCGCTCTCTCGTACCATGACGATGCCGATGCTCGCGCCCAGCTGCCGATAACCGGTATGGTGTCCCAGATCGGCTGATCTGATCGCCGCCAGGATACATTCCGCGCATCGCTCGGCCTCGTCCACATCCTGCGAGGCGAACAGGGCCGCGAATTCGTCTCCGCCCAGCCGGGCGACCGCCGCGGACTGCGGCAGGCAGCGCCGGATCGCGCCCGCGATCGTCACGAGGGCGACGTCCCCCGCCGCGTGTCCCGCCAGATCGTTCAGGGCCTTGAAGTGATCGAGATCGATGTAGAGGAGAGCGAACGGGCTCACGGCGGCGTGCTCGACCTTTTGCGACAGCAGCGTGTCGAAAGCGGCGCGGTTGAGCAATCCCGTCAATTGGTCGTGGCGCGCGGCATAGGCGAGTTCCTGCTGCTTGCGATGCTCACTGGTGACGTCACGCAAGGTGAAGACGATGCCGCTGTTGCGTTCCGGGCCCGGTGCGAGCGGACTTACGCTGTATCGAACCACCTTTTCGCTTCCCCGGGCGTCCGACGTGACGAGTTCACCATATGCGCGGGAACCGGAAGCGAACGCGGCGAGCCCGCCCATTGCTTCGAAGACCTGTGACCGTGGCAGGCCGACCAGTTCGCTTTCGGGGCGGTCGAGCAACACGCAGGCTGCCGGATTGACGAAGGTGATGCGGTCGTCGACATCGGTGCTCAGAACTGCGTCGCTGATCGCCGTCAACGTGACGCGCAGCCGCTCCTTCTCGGTCAGAAGCGCCTGCGCCGACAGGACTTCGTCGGTCACGTCCCGGACGGTTCCGACGATGCTTCCTAGCGGCGCCGGCTCCGGCGAGAATTTGGCCAGCGTCTCGATATGGCGGACCGCGCCGTCGCCGCGCACGATGCGGTACCTCACCTCCATGCTCCCGTGATCGAAGAGAGCCGGATCGAGATGTTTCCGTTCCGCTTCCTCCCGGTCGTCGGGATGCAGGAAGCGGTGCCAGGTGACCTGCGGAAGCGGCCCCGTGCCGGGAGCCAGCCCGAAAATCTGACGCGTGCGTGCGTCCCAGTCGCTCTTTTGGGTGGCAATGTCGAAGTGCCAGATACCGCAGGCGCTGGCGGCCAAGGCGAGCCGGATTCGCTCGTTGACTTCCACCAGCGCCGCCTCGGCCGCCTTTTGTCTGCTGATGTCGGTCTGCACGCCGATCATGCGGACGGGTCTGCCATCCTGGTCCCGCTCCACGATGCCGCCGCGGTCCAGGACCCAGACCCAATGCCCATCCTTGTGCCTGAGCCGCAGTTCCGTCTCGACGCCGTCGCGCTCGCCGTTGATGTGCCTGTCGCCGCTGGCGACCGCCTCCTGCCTGTCGTCGGGATGGACCAGCGTCAGCCACAAGTCGGAGGTGGCCGTCAGTTCCCCCGGCTCGTAGCCGAGCATGCGGAACCACGTGTCGGAGTAGGAGCACTCGCCGGTCTGGATGTTCCAGTCCCACATGCCGAGACGTGCCTGTTCGAGTCCGGTCGGGCTTATCTCGCCCTCGATGAGCCAGAGCAGTCGCGGATGGAGTGGCAGGAGCTGCTCCAGACCTTCCCGT
>CATMOC010000305.1 GCA_950071955.1 uncultured Mesorhizobium sp.
AACGCAATCAGGCTCGGTGGCTCCAGCGGCTCACATGAACGGCAGATGAACAGACACCTCAGCTCCGGTTCAGCGGTCCTGTGCCAGGAAATTCACAGACGATTGAAACCGATCCGGCTTCTGTCCGTTACGAACTGCAAGGAGATTGATGCCATGCTGATAACGATGCTTGCAACCGCCATGATGGTCGCCATGCTCATAGCAACGGCCTTCGGCTTCTACGAGGAAGCACAGCGGCAGAAACAGGAAGTTCGCGTCACGCGCAAGAACCCGTTCGACGGGCTGCGCAGGTAGTTCAAGGTTCCCAGTCTGAGTTCATGCAGAACGGTCGCCCGGATAACGGGCGGCCGTTTTGTTATCCGGGAACCGGGGCCTACTGCTCGTCGGTCGGCGCCGGCGGTTCAGTCGGGTCGGGTGTCTCCGAGGCAACGACTTCCGCCTCTTCTTCCGACTGGGGCTCGGAAATGCGCTCCACCGACACGACGCGCTCGCCCTCGGCAGTGCTGAAGATGGTCACGCCCTTGGTCGCGCGGCTGGCGAAGCGGATGCCGGTGACGGGCACGCGGATGACCTGGCCACCGTTGGAAACCATCATGATCTGGTCACCGTCGGAGACCGGGAACGCGGCAACCAGCCGGCCGATCTCGCCGACCTTCGACACGTCGGTCGCCCGGATGCCCTTTCCGCCGCGCCCGATGACGCGGAAGTCGTAAGACGACGAGCGCTTTCCGTAGCCGTATTCAGTGACCGTCAGAACGAATTGCTCGTGTGTCTTCAGTTCGTCGTAACGCTCGTCCGAAAGATCGGCCTCCTCCGAAATCTCCTCGTTGGTGAGCACGATCTCCTCGTCCTCTCCGGTCGTCGCGCGACGGTCGGCGACGGAGCGTTTCAGATAGGCCGCGCGCTCGGCCGCGGTCGCCTCTACGTGCTCCAGGATCGTCATGGAGATCGCCCGGTCGCTCTCGCCCATGGCGATGCCGCGCACGCCGACCGAGCTGCGCCCAGCGAAGACGCGGACGTCAGCCACGGGGAAGCGGATGCACTGGCCGGAATCTGCCGTCAGCAGGACGTCGTCGTTCTCGGTGCAGGTTTCGACGCCGAGGATTTCGTCGCCCTCTTCCAACTTCATGGCGATCTTGCCGTTGCGGTTCACCTGGATGAAGTCCGACAGCTTGTTGCGGCGGACCGTGCCGCGGGTCGTCGCGAACATGACGTCCAGCTCGCCCCAGCTGTCCTCGTCCTCCGGCAGCGGCATGATGGTGGTGATGCGCTCGCCCTTTTCCAGCGGCAGCATGTTGATCAGCGCCTTGCCGCGCGACTGCGGATTGCCGATCGGCAGGCGCCAGACCTTTTCCTTGTAGACGATGCCGCGCGAGGAGAAGAAGAGCACGGGGGTGTGCGTGTTGGCCACGAACAGCCGCGTGACGAAATCCTCTTCCTTGGTCGACATGCCGGAGCGGCCCTTGCCGCCGCGCCGCTGGGCCCGGTAGAGCGACAGCGGCACACGCTTGATGTAGCCGGAATGGCTGACGGTTACGACCATGTCCTCGCGCTGGATAAGGTCCTCGTCCTCCATGTCGGCGCCGCCGTCGGCGATCTCGGTGCGGCGAGGCGTGCCGAACTCGTCGCGCACGGCGGCGAGCTCATCCTTGACGATCTTCTGGATGCGGGCGCGCGACCCGAGGATGTCGAGATAGTCGCGGATCTCCTCGCCGATCTTGTTCAGCTCGTCGGCGATCTCGTCGCGGCCGAGCGCCGTCAGGCGCTGAAGGCGCAGTTCCAGGATCGCGCGGGCCTGCTCCTCGGAGAGATTGTAGGTGCCGTCCTCGTTGATGCGGTGGCGGGGATCGTCGATCAGGCGGATCAGCGCCTCGACGTCGTGGGCCGGCCAGCGCCGCTCCATCAGTTGCTCGCGCGCCGTCTGCGGATCGGGTGCCGCCCGGATCAGCTTGATAACCTCGTCGATGTTGGCCACCGCAATGGCGAGACCGACGAGCACGTGGGCGCGCTCGCGCGCCTTCCTCAAGAGGTATTTCGTGCGCCGGCTGACCACGTCTTCCCGGAAGTACACAAAGGCCTTCAGGATATCGACGAGGTTCATCAGCTCCGGCTTGCCGCCGTTGAGCGCGACCATGTTGGCGCCGAACGAGGTCTGCAGCGGCGTGTAGCGGTAGAGCTGGTTCAGCACGACCTCGGCGTTGGCGTCCCGCTTCAGCTCGATGACGACGCGATAGCCCTGCCGGTCGCTTTCGTCGCGGATGTCGGAGATGCCCTCGACGCGCTTGTCGCGCACGAGTTCGGCCATCTTCTCGATCATCGTGGCCTTGTTCACCTGGTAGGGCACCTCGGTGATGATGATCGCTTCGCGGTCGCCGCCGCGGATCTGCTCGATGTCGACCTTGCCGCGCATCAGGATGGAGCCGCGACCGGTCTGATAGGCGCTGTAGATGCCCGCGCGGCCGAGGATGATGCCTCCGGTCGGGAAATCCGGCCCCGGGATGATCTCCATCAGCGCCGGCAGGTCGATGGCGGGATTGTCGACGATGGCGATCGCGGCGTCGCAGACCTCGCCCAGATTGTGCGGCGGGATGTTGGTCGCCATGCCGACGGCGATGCCGCCCGAGCCGTTGACCAGAAGGTTGGGGAAGCGCGCCGGCAGAACCTTGGGCTCGGAGGAGGAGCCGTCGTAGTTGTCCTGGAAATCGACCGTGTCCTTGTCGATGTCCTCCAGGATCTCGTGGGCGGCCTTGGTGAGCCGCGCCTCGGTGTAGCGCATGGCCGCTGGCGGATCGCCGTCGATCGAGCCGAAATTGCCCTGCCCGTCGATGAGCGGCAGGCGCATGGACCAGTCCTGCGCCATGCGCACGAGGGCGTCGTAGATCGAGGCGTCGCCGTGCGGGTGGTATTTGCCCATCACGTCGGAGACCGGGCGCGCCGATTTCACGTGCTTGCGGTTCCAGTGGTAGCCGCTCTCGTGCGCAGCGTAGAGGATGCGCCGGTGCACGGGCTTCAGCCCGTCGCGCACGTCCGGCAGCGCCCGGCTCACGATCACGCTCATCGCGTAGTCGAGATAGGAGCGCTGCATCTCCTCGATGATGGAAATCGGCTCTATGCCGTTGGGTCCGCCATCGGACCCGCGCGGGGTGGTAAGGTCAGCCAAACTGGATCACGATCGTCAATGGAATCACTGGGCGTTATATAGGACGCCGGCGCGGATTCTCCAACTTGTGGACAACTTCGAGAAGCCACGGTTTTGGCGTCTGGGGCAGCACCGGGACTGGGTCGGGAACCGCGGTTCGCGAAAGCCTATCCGTCCCGCGCCGATCCGGTCCGTCGCGCAGCCACCAGCGGCGCCAGATCGGGAGTTCCTTGCGCAAATTCCGGAAGCGCGGCGAGCCCGCCCATCTTCTCCTGCACGTCGGCGATGGC
Organism: uncultured Mesorhizobium sp.; assembly: GCA_950071955.1. Taxonomy (GTDB): domain Bacteria; phylum Pseudomonadota; class Alphaproteobacteria; order Rhizobiales; family Rhizobiaceae; genus Aquibium; species Aquibium pacificus. Next base: position 3,430 of record CATMOC010000305.1, read on the forward strand.
GTCGGCCAGCGCATCGTGGAGGCCCAGCGCGCGGAGCGTCGCCGCGCTCTCGCGCATCTCGGCGGCGCGGCGCTTGCCGTGCTTCAGCGTGCGCTCGAACTCGTAGCGCGCGAAGTCCGGCCAGCCGAGGCCCGGATAGGAACCGGAAAGCGAGCCCATGATGTAGTCGAGGCAACCGGACGCCTGCGCGGCGAGCAGCGCCTCGACGGTGATCGCCTCGAGCCCCTTCACGAACAGGCTTCGCACCATCTTAATGGCGGTCGCCGATCCGGGCGCCGGACCCACGGTCTCGAAATCGAAGCCGAGGGCCGACAGCCGCTCGGAAGTTTCGGCCGCGACGGGGCCGGCGAGGAGCATCTTGGTGCGATGTCCCTTCGGATGCACCGGCGCCATCACCGCCATGTCGACGTAGACCGCGCCGGTGGCGTTCGCCTTCGCGGCCGTCGCGCGCTTGCGGTCGGGCGAAACGGAGTTGATGTCGAAGAACGTCTGGCCCGGCCGCAACCACGCACAGGCCGTCGCCGCCGCTTGGAGGCTCTGGTCCGCCGTCACGGCGCTGACGATCCAGTCAGCGTCAGGCATGCCATCGGTGGCGGCAGCCGCCGCAACGCCGCGCTCCCGCATCGCCCGCGCGCAATCGCCATCCGCGCCTTCGTGATCCAGCAGGATATCGGTGGCCGAGAAGGACAGGTCTCCGTTCGTCCCGGAGAGACTTTCCTGGAAGGCGCGGGCCGCTTCGCCGAACCCGATGAATCCGATGTGCATCGCCGGCTCCGTTCAGTCCGCGAACACGGTTCCGTCGAAGAGTTTTCGCGCGGTGCGCAGGATCGCCGCGCTCTTCACACTTCCGTCGGCGCCGAGGCTGGCCACCACTGTCATCTCGCCGGTCGGGTGCTCGATGGAGAGCGAGCGCCGGTCGCCTTCGCCGACGGATGCGATCTCGGCGGCGGGAGAGCCCCGCAACAGGCAGGCCGTTGCGACGCTAACGGCGCCCAGCACGCCGATCGAGGAGTGGCAGGAATGCGGGATGAAGGTGCGCGTCGAGATCGCGCCACCGTTCTTCGCCGGCGAGACCATCGTCATCTTCGGGACCGACTTCTTCTCTACGTCGCCGAGGTTCATGAGCGGCCCGGCCTTCAGCCGGATCGCCTCGAGTCTTGCCCGAAGCTCCGCGTTGCCTTCGAGTTCCTTGGGCGTTTCGTCTCCGGAGATGCCCATGTCGGCGGCGCGCATGACCACGCAGGGCATGCCGTTGTCGATCATTGTCACCTCGACGCCGTCGATCACGTCGACCGGGTTGCCGGTGGGCAGCAGCGCGCCGCAGGAGGAGCCGGCCGTGTCCTCGAACTCGATCGGCACCGGCGCGCTTGTCCCAGGCACGCCGTCGATGCGCGCGTCGCCCTTGTAGCTCACCATGCCGCCGGGCGTCGCAACGGTCGCGACGGCGATCTGGCCGGTGTTTTCCATGAAGATGCGCACAGGCGTCTCGCCATCGCGGGCCGCGACAAGTCCGCGCTCGATCGAAAAGGGGCCGACGCCGGCAAGGATGTTGCCGCAGTTCTGCGCGTCGGTGACGATCGGCTTGTCGACGAAGACCTGGAGGAACAGGTAGTCGACATCGACGCCGTCGCGAGCAGACTTCCGTACCACCGCGACCTTGGAGGTCAGCGGGTCGGCCCCGCCCATGCCATCGATCTGACGCGAATCGGGCGAACCCATGACGCGCAGCAGGAAGGCGTCGCGCGCCGCCGTGTCGGCCGGCAGGTCGTCGGCAAGGAAATAGCCGCCCTTGGAGGTGCCGCCGCGCAGATAGGTGGCGGGGATCTTGATTTGCGGTGCGTGGGCCATGATTCAGGCGGCCTGCGTCGATTCGAGGAAGTCCTGCGCAAAACGC
>CATMOC010000306.1 GCA_950071955.1 uncultured Mesorhizobium sp.
CGGCGATCGAGGATTTGGTCGTATGGATCGAGGCGCCGCCGAGCTGTTCGGCCGTCACGGTCTCGTTGGTCACCGTCTTCACCACGTCCGGCCCGGTCACGAACATGTAGGACGTGTCGCGCACCATGAAGATGAAGTCGGTCATGGCCGGGGAATAGACGTCGCCGCCCGCGCACGGTCCCATGATCACCGAGATCTGCGGGATGACGCCCGACGCCAGCACGTTGCGCTGGAACACCTCGGCATAGCCACCAAGCGCGGCAACGCCTTCCTGGATGCGCGCGCCGCCGGCGTCGTAGATGCCGATGATCGGCGCGCGGTTCCTCAGCGCCATCTCCTGCACCTTCACCACCTTCTCGGCATGCGCCTCCGACAGCGATCCGCCGAACACGGTGAAGTCCTTGGCGAAGATGAAGACGGTGCGTCCGTTCACCGTGCCCCAGCCGGTCACCACGCCGTCGCCGGCGAATTTCGTCTTCTCCATGCCGAAGTCGGTGGAACGGTGCTCGACGAACATGTCGAACTCCTCGAAGGAGCCCTCGTCGAGAAAGACGCCGATGCGCTCGCGTGCCGTGAGCTTGCCGCGCTTGTGTTGCGCGGCGATGCGCTCGGCGCCGCCGCCCTGGCGGGCGACCTCGCGCCTGCGCTCCAGCTCGACCAGGACTTCCTTCATGAATCTCGACCCCCCAGAACCATCCATTTCGTCGGCGACCGTGTTAGCACGGCGCAATCGGAGTGCAAGCGCAACGCCGGTCTGCCGCGCCTTTCGGCGCGGCCGATCTCGAAGCGTGCTACCAGCTGCCGGTGTTCTGCATGGAAACCCAGGGCTCCTGCGGCGCCAAGGCTTCGCCCTCCTGGAGAAGTTCGATGGAGATGCCGTCCGGCGATTTCACGAAGGCCATGTTGCCGTCGCGCGGCGGCCGGTTGATGGTTACGCCCATGTCCATGAGCCGCTGGCAGGTCTCGTATATGTTGTCGACCTTGTAGGCGAGGTGGCCGAAATTGCGCCCGCCCTTGTACTCCTCGGGATCCCAGTTGAAAGTGAGTTCGAGTTCGGGTGCCCGTGACGCCGCGGAGGTCGCCTTGTCCTTCGGCGCGGCGAGGAAGATCAGCGTGAAGCGCCCCTTCTCGTTATCGATCCGGCGGACCTCCTCGAGCCCGAGCTTGTTGCAATAGAAATCCAGCGAGGCCTCGACGTCGGCGACGCGGACCATGGTGTGCAGATAGCGCATTTGGTACTTTCCTGATCATTTTTCGGCGGCGGCCGCCCCCTCGCATATGCCGCAGGCAGGCCGTCGAGGCAACATTCAGCCGGTTAAGCTTGCCGAAGCTTGTGCGGGGCTTGAATCGGACTGCGTAAAACTTGAAAAAAATGCTTAGCGCCTGCTGACAGGGGCGACCACGGTGTTATCCTGAAATCGGGAATCAGTAGAGTGGCCGATTGGAAGGTGCGTTCGGATGGGGGATAATTCCTCTGCGGAGGGACGGGAATTGTTCAGGGCCGCGGCCTTGAATGCCGACAGTGGCCCGTCCGAGGATCTGACCGAAATAGCCGGCGCGATCAAGTGGTTCGACGTCGCCAAGGGATACGGCTTCATCCTTCCCGACGAGCCGCACTTCGGCGACATCCTGCTTCACGTCACATGCCTGCGGCGCGATGGTTTCCAGACCGCCATGGAAGGGGCACGAATCGTCTGCCTGATCCGGCGCGGCGATCGCGGTTTCCAGTGCTTCAAGGTCCTGTCGATGGACATGAGCACGGCGGTTCACCCCAAGGAACAGCCCGCCCAGCGTACGCATGTCACCGTCACGCCCGAAAGCGGTCTGGAGCGGGCGCTCGTGAAATGGTTCAACCGCACGAAGGGCTTCGGCTTCCTGACGCGCGGCGAGGGGACGGAAGACATCTTCGTTCACATGGAGACGCTGCGGCAGTTCGGCATCGCCGAGCTTAGGCCTGGACAGGTCGTGCTGGTTCGCTTCGGCCGCGGCGAGAAGGGCCTTATGGCTGCCGAAATTCATCCCGATGTTGGGACCCTGCCGTTCTCCAACTGACGGGATCAGACATCATGCGACGCTTTGCCGGGCTGGCACGGATGCCAGCCCTCGTCATTTTCACCGCGCTCGTCGTTCTTTCCGTTGCCCGCGTGTCTGCGCAGGAAAGCGGAAGTCCGATGATCCTGCCGGTCGATCCGGCGCCGCTCGTCGTAGAGACCGACGCGGGTGCGAAGAGCTTCGCCGTCGAGATCGCCGACGAACCCGAAGAGCGTCGCCGGGGCCTGATGTTTCGCGAGCGGCTGCCAGAGAGCCAGGGCATGCTCTTCGTCTTCGAACAGACGCAGCCGCTCGGCTTCTGGATGATGAACACGATCCTGCCGCTCGATCTGCTGTTCATTTCGGAAGACGGCGAGGTGCGCGCCATCCTCCAGGGCGAGCCGTACTCGACTGACACGATCTCGCCGGGTCCCGACGAGCCCGGGCGGTTCGTGCTGGAACTGAACGCCGGTACGGCGGAAGCGCAGGGCATCGAGGTGGGAGACAGGCTCACCCATCCCGTCATCCAGGCCGCCGGCGGCAACTGAGACGGCGGGACGCGGAGCGGATGCCAACTTTCTCGCACGAAGGGTTCGACCTTGCCTTCATCGACGAAGGGGAGGGCGATCCGGTCCTGCTGATCCACGGCTTCGCCTCGAGCGTGAAGGTGAACTGGATCGGCCCCGGCTGGGTGAAGACGCTGACCGAGGCGGGATACCGCGTCATCGCCATCGACAACCGGGGTCACGGCAACTCCTCGAAGAGCTATGATCCGGAGGACTACCGGCCGTCGCGCATGGCGGCCGACGCGGCTGCCCTCTTGGATCATCTCGGTATCGAGCGCGCCCATCTGATGGGCTATTCCATGGGCGCGCGCGTCTGCGCGTTCACCGCGCTGGAGCACCCTGCAAAGGTCGCCACGATCGTGTTCGGCGGTCTCGGGATCGGCATGGTGGAGGGAGTCGGCGAATGGGACGCCATCGCAGGCGCGCTGCTCGCCGAAGATCCTGCCGCCATCGACCATCCCCGCGGCCGCATGTTCCGCGCCTTCGCGGATCAGACGAAGAGCGACCGTCGCGCGCTCGCTGCCTGCATCGCGACATCGCGCGAACTCGTCAGCGAGGCGGATGCCGCGCGCATCTCCCAGCCGACCCTGATCGCGGTCGGCACCATCGACGACATCGCCGGGTCGCCGGATCGTCTCGCCGCCCTGATGCCGCAGGCGGAAGTCTTCGCGATCGAGGGCAGGGACCACATGCTCTCCGTCGGCGACCGCACCTTCAAGAAGCGGGTCCTGGGGTTTCTGGGCCAACACCCGCTCCGCGCCCGCTGAGAACGCTGCGCTGCTTGTCTCGCGGCGTTCCGATTGATCCATCGCAATGCAGTTGCCCCCGTGCCGGACCATCCTGAGCCGTCAAACCGGTTCCGGTTGCGGAGGGGCTGCCCATGTATTCGAAGATTCTCGTTCCGATCCACCTCGGCGAAGCGGGCAAGGCAAAACTCATGCTCGACGCCGCGCGCCAGCTGGCCGACGCGGGCGCCGCCATCGTGCTCGTCAACGTCGTCGAGGAGGTTCCGGCCTACGTTGCGGCCGAGCTTCCGCGCGGCCTCATGGAGAGTTCGAGGGAGGAAGCCGTGCGCAGGCTCGAGGAACTGGCCGGGCGGGAGGGTATCGCGGCGACCGTCGATGTCCGGATCGGCCATCCGGCATCGACGATACTCGCAGCGGCGGAGGAGCATGGCTCGGATGTCATCATCATCGCGTCGCACCGGCCCGGATTCCAGGACTACCTGATCGGCTCGACGGCCGGGCGTGTGGTGCGCCATGCGCCCTGCTCGGTCCTCGTCATCCGCTGAACTCGTCGTTCCCCCTGGCGGCCGAGCCGCTTATTCGTCGGCCAGCATCTCCTCGATGCGGCGCATCTGCTCGCCGACGATGTCGCACTCCCGCGGGCTGGACTGCGACATCACCTTGTCGATGATCCCCGTATAGACCTCCAGCGCCTGCATCAGCAGGGCTTCGCCCTCCGGCGTCAGGAAGAGGCGCATGACGCGCTTGTCGGAGGCATCGCTCTCGCGCCGCAGCAGTCCCTGCTTCTCCAGCTGCGGAAGAAGCATGGTGATGTTGGACCGGCCGACGAGCAGTTTGCGGGCGAGGTCGTGCTGCGACATTCCAGGATGCCGGAACAGGTTCATCAGCATGTCGAGCTGCGCCAGCTTCAGGTCGAAGGGTGCCAGCGCCTTGGTCAGCGCCCGTACGACCGCCTTTTCGGCGCGCACGACAGCGATCCAGTTCCGGAATCGCGGATTGTCCCAGGGAAGGTCTTGCTTTTTGTTCATCCTTGAACTAATATTGTTCACGCTTGAACTAATTGACGGATTCCCACCATGGCATCATTTCCGCTGACTGTCATCCGTTCCGCGTTCCGAGTAGCAGACCACATCGTCCCCGAAATCGCCGGAAGAGCCGCCTTCGAGCTGTTCTGCCGTACCCCGCATCCCGATCGCGTCCCGGAGAAGGAAAGGCGTGCGCTTGAGCAGGCGGCGCCCTTCATGGCCGAGGCGCGGCAGCATCGCCTGACCGCCGGCTCCGGCTGGGTCATGGCGCATGACTTCCGTCCTCCCCAGGAGGTCGAGCGTCGGCGCACCGTCCTCGTCATCCATGGCTGGCATTCGCGAACCGATCACATGACGGCATTGATCGATGCGCTTCGCCGGTCGGGCGCCCGCGTGATCGCCATCGATCTTCCCGGCCACGGCAAGTCCTCCGGCCGCCGGCTCAACATGGCCAATGCCGTCGAAGCCGCCGCCACGGCCGCCGGATGGTTCGGCCCGTTCGACGCGGTCGTCGGCCACTCCTTCGGCGGCGCGGTTGCCGTCAATGCGATCGTCGGCTCCATCCGGGGTATCGCGGCGATCGCGGCCGAACGCCTCGTGCTCATCTCCGCGCCCAACTCCATGCCGGCCTATTTCGCCGATTTCGGCCGCATGATGGACCTCGGCACGCGCACGCAGACGGCGCTTGTCGGCGCCGGCACCGGGGCGGAGATGACCCTGGTCCTGACCGTCGTGATGACGGTCGCCGCCGCCGTGATCTTTGTCGCAGTGATGGGCGTCGCCTGGTGGGCCTGGCGGCGCGAAACCAGCGTCCGTCCCTGGTGGGTCTGGACCGGCGGAGTCGTGGTGCCGGTGATTACGCTGGCGCTGCTGGTGGTCGGGTCGTCCCTGACCCTTGCGGCCATCGGTGAGGTCGACGAGGAGCCCGCGG
>CATMOC010000307.1 GCA_950071955.1 uncultured Mesorhizobium sp.
CGCAACGGACGCAGGTAAACGGGGCGTGCCGCCCGCCGTGCGCGGACCGTACTGGCCGCCGCGTCGGCGCTCGTGCGTGAGAATGTCGGCTGCTGCGTCATCCGTCCTGCCGGCAGGTCTGCATGCGGCTGGACCTCATCCGGCGAGGCGGATGAGGTCCTTGGGCTGCGTTGTTGCTGTGGTCCTGGCGGAAGCGCCTATTCCATCCAGCTCGTGTCGATGAGCGTCTCGGTCGCCGGGATTTCCTTGACCGAGCCGATCTTCTTCAGGAGCGGACCCGCCTTGGCATAGAACTCCTCGATGCCGCCCGACATGAAGGCTTTGTTGGCCTCCCGGTCCTGCCATTCGAGATAGCCTGCCGACTTGCCGAAATCCTCGCCGCTCTGCTTCACGTCGGCGCCCATGATCTCGTAGGCCTTGGCCTGATCGCTCTCGATCATGTCGAGCGCGTCGTAGTAGCTGGCGGCCAGCGCCTTTACTGCCTCCGGGTTCTCCGCGATGAACTCCGGCGTGCAGCCGAACGTGTCCATGACGATCGGATAGTCGAGCGTGGTGGCGATGATCTTTCCGGCGTCCGGATTGTCGCGGACCGTCGACAGATAGGGTTCGTAGGTCATGGCGGCGTCGTTCTGCCCGGCGACGAAGGCCTGTGCGGCCGCCGATGGCTCGAGGTTCACGACCGTGACGTCGTCGAGCGACAGGCCGTTCTCGTTGAGCATCCAGGCCAGCACGAAATAGGGCGAGGTACCCGGTGCGGACGCCGCCACCGTCTTGCCCTTCAGGTCGGCAATGGAGGCGATGTCGTTTCGAACCGCCATGCCATCGGCGCCGTGCGACATGTCGAGCTGGAAGAGCTGCTTGATCGGCACGCCGGCGGCGTTCCAGATCATGAAGGTTTCCACCGTGGTCGCAGCGCACTGGATGTCCCCCGAGGCGATGGCGAGGTGGCGGTCCTTCTGCGGGATCTTCTTGATCTCGACGGAAAGGCCGTTCTTTTCGAAGATGCCGGCCTCCTTGGCGAGCGTCAGCGGCGCAAAGCCCGTCCAGCCGCTCATCCCGATGGCGACTTCGGTGTTCTGCGCCTGCGCGGCATTGAAAGCCATCGAGGCGAGGGCGGCCGCTAGGATCGTCGTCTTTTTCATGTTCCACTCCGAAATTCCGGCTCGATTGAGCCTCCCGAGCCTTGAACGCAGCACAGGGGTAGAGGCCTGTCAATCGCGTTGCGGCCAACGAACTGCACAGTGGTTGGCACTGCTCACGGGATGTGCAGTCCTCTCGCCGATGACGCCGCGATCAGCAAGGTCTGTAGACAAAATGGTCGAAGTCGGCAGCCTTGCCCCGGCCGCTCGTGTCGAATGCGGCCATGCCGACGAAGGCGCCGGTGAAGGAACCATGCTCGCCGCGACCCGCCTCGTCCGAGATGAGGCTGGCGTCGAGCACCGGGCCGACAGTCTGCCACGCGCCGTCGCCGATGCGCCAGCGGAACCGCAGCTCCGCCCCGCGCACCTCCGCCGCGAGCCCGATCTCGCCTTCCTCGCCGATCGGAAGCGGCTGGTCCAGACCGAAGCTGAGCCGCCCGTTCTCCCAGTCGCCGAGGCAGGACATGATCTGCAGCACGCGTCCCTGTCCGGGCTGCCAAGTCACGGCGAGGAAATGAAACTTGTGCCGGTTGTAGTAGTGCACCAGCCCTGCCGCCTGCTGGTAGGTCTCGGGCGCGAAAGAGACGATGGTCTCCGCGTCGAAGTCGAAATGCTCCTGCCGGCGCGCCACCAGCGCCTGTTCGAACCAGCTCCCGATGGATTCGCGCCCGAAGAGGCGAAGGCTCCCGGGATTGTCCGTCAACGAGAAGATGCGTTGCGGGACCGGCGTGCGCAGCCACTGGAAGTCGAGCTGCAGGTCGGGACCGTCGAAGTCGTGGCGCACCTCTTCGGGTGCGGCCGGTTCCCCCGCGCCCGCCGGCGCCTCCACCTCAACGCTCGGAACCGGACCGCCATCGGCGAGCCTCAGCCAGCCATCGTCGCCCCACACGCATTTCTGGATCGCGGTCTCGCGCCCGAGCGGCGAGCGCCGGATGCCGCGCAGGGGACGCGAGCACAGGTGCGTGTGATAGACCCCGCCCTCCGGCGTCTCGACGATCTGTCCGTGCCCGGCGCGCTGCAACGGCGCATCGGGCGCGTCCTTCGAGGTGATGACGTGGATGTCCGGGTGCAGTTCGTACGGGCCATCGATCGACCGGGAACGCGCCATGGTGACGGCATGCCCGTATCCCGTGCCGCCCTCGGCCGTCGTGAGATAGTACCAGCCGTCCCTCTTGTAGAGATGCGGCCCCTCGACCAGCCCGTGCGCGCTTCCGGCGAAGATGTTCTTCACCGGCCCGACCAGCTTCCCGGCTTTGGCGTCGTACTCCTGCATCAGGATCCCGTCGAAGGACGGATGCTTGGGATTGCCGCCGACGCCGGTCGAAACGTGGTTCCACTGCATGTTGAGGAACCACTTCCGCCCGTCGTCGTCGTGGAACAGGGTCGGGTCGAAGCCGCTCGAATTGACGTAGACAGGGTCCGACCACGGCCCCTCGATCGACGGCGCGGTGACGATGTAGTTGTGCGCGTCCTTGAAGTTGCCCTCGAGCCGCTTCACGTCGGTATAGACCAGCCAGAACAGCCCGTCGGCGTGGCTCAGGCACGGCGCCCAGATACCGCCGGAATCGGGATTGCCGCGCATGTCGAGCTGGCTCGCCCGATCCAGCGGACGCTTCACCAGCCGCCAGTGCACCAGGTCCGTCGAATGGTGGATCTGCACGCCCGGATACCATTCGAAGGTCGAGGTGGCGACGTAGTAGTCGCCTCCGACGCGGCAGATGGAGGGGTCCGGGTTGAAACCCGGCAGGATCGGGTTACGGATCATGGGGCTGGTTCCTCCTCCGGCATTTTCGTTTCATGGCACCCGCGTGGCGGGTCGCACCTGTATCGTTACAGAATCCGCCCGCGGAATGGTAGGCAGGGGTACTATGGCGGCGCTTTGCCCGACGCGACGCGGGCTTCTCCCCAGCCTTGGCTGCTCCTGCTCGCCCCGGCCGCTAGCGCGACGGCCCCTTGCGCTCCGCCGAGGCCGCCCAAAGGTTGATGTCGCCCTCGCGTGCGTACCGGTCGATCTCGGCCAGTTCCGCCTCGGAGAAATCCGGGTTCTTCAACGCCCCGACGCTGTCTTCCACCTGTTCGGGCCGGCTGGCGCCGATCAGAGCGGTTGTCACCCGGCCACGGCGCAGCACCCAGGCGATCGCCATCTGGGCCAGCGTCTGGCCGCGCCGCGCGGCGATATCGTTCAGGGCGCGGATGTTCTCCAGCGTCCGCTCGTTGAGGAAGGCCTGTCGCAGCGACTTGCCCTGCGCGGCGCGGCTGTCCTGGGGGATGCCCTTCAGGTATTTCGACGTCAGCATGCCCTGCGCCAGCGGCGAGAAGACGATAGAGCCGATGCCGAGATCCTCGAGCGTGTCGAGGAGCCCGTCCTCCTCGACCCAGCGGTTGATCATGGAATAGCTCGGCTGGTGGATGAGGCAGGGCGTGCCGAGATCCTTCAGGATCGCGACGGCCTCGCGCGTGCGCTGCGAATTGTAGGAGGAGATGCCGGCATAGAGCGCCTTGCCGGACCGCACGGCCTGGTCGAGCGCGCCCATGGTCTCCTCCAGTGGCGTGTCGGGATCGAAGCGGTGCGAATAAAAGATATCGACGTAGTCGAGCCCGAGCCGCTTCAGGCTCTGGTCGAGCGAGGAGAGGAGGTACTTGCGGCTGCCCCATTCGCCGTAGGGCCCCGGCCACATGCCGTAGCCGGCCTTGGTGGAGACGACCAGTTCGTCGCGGTAGCCGGCGAAATCCGTGCGCAGGATCTCGCCGAACGCGGTCTCGGCCGAGCCGGGCGGCGGACCGTAATTGTTGGCGAGGTCGAAATGCGTGATGCCGAGGTCGAAGGCCTTGCGGCAGATGGCGCGCTTGGTCTCGTGCGGCGTGTCGCCGCCGAAATTGTGCCACAGCCCCAGCGACAGCGCCGGCAGCTTCAGCCCCGAGCGGCCGCAGCGGTTGTATTTCATCGTCTCGTAGCGGTTGTCCGCGGGCGTCCAGCGACCCATCCGTTTTCCTCCCTATCCTCGCAAGTCCGCCGTGGCGTCAGGCGCCGCCGCCCCACGGACCGTGGTGATGGCCCTCGGCGTCGATCCTCTCGAAGCCGTGCGCGCCGAAGAAGTCGCGCTGCGCCTGCACGAGGTTGGCAGTGCCGCGCGCCTGGCGATAGGTGTCGAAATAGGCGAGCGCGGAAGAGAGCGCAGGCGCGGGGATGCCATCCTCGGCGCAGCGCGCGACGGTGCGCCGCAGTGCAGGTACCGCCTCCTTCATCAGGTCCACGAAGCGTGGCGCCGTCAGGAGGTTGGTCACCGGCCCGTCCTCGAAGGCCTCGGCAATCGTGTCGAGGAACTGCGAGCGGATGATGCAGCCGGCCCGCCAGATCCGAGCGATGGTGGCCATCGGCAGGCCCCAGGCGAATTCCCTGGAGGCCGCTTCCATCACGGCGAAACCCTGCGCGTAGGCAGCGATCTTGCCGGCGAAGAGTGCGGCCTCGAGGCCATCGACGACATCCCGCGCGCGGTCCTTGCCGAACCGGACCGGCCGGTCGTGATAGATGGCTTCCGCCGCCTCGCGCTCGACCTTCAGCGCCGAGAGGCTGCGCGCCGCGACCGCCGCCTCGATCGCCGTGGCAGGCACCCCCATCATCTGCGCTTCGATGACCGACCAGCGTCCAGTGCCCTTCTGCCCGGCACGGTCGAGGATAACGTCGACAACCGGCGTGCCGGTGGCCGGATCGGTCGCGGCAAGCACTTTTGCGGTGATCTCGATCAGGTAGGAGTCCAGCTTTCCCTGGTTCCATGTCTCGAAGAGCCGAGCCATTTCGGCGCTGCCGAGACCGACGCCATCGCGCAGGATTCCGTAGATCTCGGCGATCATCTGCATGTCGGCATATTCGATGCCGTTATGGACCATCTTGACGAAATGGCCCGCCCCGGCATCGCCCATCCGCGCGGCGCAGGGGGTGCCGTCTTCCGCCTTGGCGCTGATGGCGGTCAGGATCGGGGCCACGCGGTCCCAGTCGGCCTGGGTGCCACCGCCCATGATCGAGGGGCCGTGCCGGGCGCCTTCCTCGCCGCCCGATACGCCCATGCCGAGAAAATGGAAGGGCAGGCCGGCGGCAGCGCGGCGGTCGGTGTCGCGGAAATCGGCATTGCCGGCGTCGATGACCAGATCCTCGGC
>CATMOC010000308.1 GCA_950071955.1 uncultured Mesorhizobium sp.
AGTCCGCCTCCGCCACGTTCAGCGTGATCAGCCCATTGTCGTGGCCGGTCAGGATGCGCTCGCCGCCCGGCCCGGCACCCTTCGGGTCGGCCAGGAAATCGAAGGCGAGCCCCTCCTCGTCCTCTGGACGCTGCTTGGGCCACACCGGCAATCCGAACTCGAGAAGCGCGAAGACCACCCGACGCTTCGCCCGCTCGACGCGGGCCCAGCGGTCGCGGTTTTCCGGTACCGAAAGGTCCGGGATCGTCCTGTTGAGGGCACAGGCCCGGCAATACCCGCCGAAACGCTGGTCGCCTACCCAGTTGCAGGCACATTCGTCCGCGTTCAGGCAGTTGGGGCTTTCCGCACCGACAAGGACGAAGCCCTCCTGTTCCGGCGCATAGGCGACGGAGCTGCTGCAGGCAAGGCAGCGCGAGTTCTCGAAATAAAGCCGGCTCGCGCAGGCCGGGCAGGCGAAGAGTTTCATCAGAACGATCCGAAAATGCGTGGAGGCGGAGGCAAACGCCGCTCGAATGACAAGGTTCCGCATGTCATTTGATTGACTTTGTCAACAAACTATATGACACTGTCAATGAAAGGACTCCCATGACACAGACCGGTCAGCGCCACGAGGAAGCGATCGCAGGAGTGCGCGATTTCAACCGCTTCTATACCCGGTTTCTCGGGGCATTGAACGAGGGGCTGCTGAGATCGCCCTACAGCCTGTCGGAAAGCCGCATCCTCTACGAACTCGGGACACGACACAGCGTCACCGCCAGCCAGCTCTCGGCGGAACTGGGCATGGATCCGGCCTATCTCAGCCGTCTTCTCAAGAAACTGCGGGAGGCAGATCTTGTGCTCGCCTCCGCCAGCGCCGAGGATGGTCGCGCCACGGTCCTCTCCCTGTCGAAGCCCGGACGCGAAGCTTTTGCGAACCTCGATCGCGCCTCGCACGAGGAAATCTCGAACATCCTGATGCCGCTCGGCCCGGACGGAGCCTCGACGCTGGTCGGCGCCATGCAGCGCATCCGCGCGGCCCTCGATCCATCGACAACGGAGAACCCGCCCTATGTGATCCGGCCGCACCGCATCGGCGACATCGGCATCATCATCTCCCGCCAAGGGGCGCTCTACGCGCAGGAATACGGCTGGGACGGGACATTCGAGGGCTTCGTCGCCGAGATCGCCGGCGGGTTCCTCAAATCATACGATCCGAAGCGCGAGCATTGCTGGGTGGCGGAGCGGCACGCGGAGGTCGTCGGCTCGGTCTTCCTGGTCGACGCCGGCGGCGGCACGGCCAAGCTGCGCATGCTCTGGGTCGAGCCCTCGACGCGCGGACTGGGCATCGGCGGACGGTTGGTCAATGAATGCATCCGCTTCGCCCGGGACACGGGCTACGAGCGCATGACGCTCTGGACCAACGACATTCTCGTCTCGGCCCGACGTATCTACGAGAAGGCGGGCTTCAGGCTCGTCGCGGAGGAACGGCACCACAGCTTCGGCAAGGACCTGGTCGGCCAGAACTGGGATCTGGAGCTTTAGATCTCGACGATATGGTCGTCGAGTTCGTTGGGGTTGGTCGCGCCTGGCGGGAAATGTTCGGCGAGCAGCGCGCCGACGCTTTCCACGGCGTTCGCGAAACCCTCGCCCAGCCGGTCGTGGCGGGCGCTGTCGACGAGGCGGGCGACGATGTCGTTCCAGGTCGACTGGTCGACTTTTTCGTCGATCGCAGAGTCGGCGACGATTTCGGCGTAGCGTTCGGCCAGCGACACGAAGATCAGGACCCCCGTGCGCGCCTGCGTGGCATGGACGTTGTGGGCGAGGAATTGCCGCGCCGCGTTGTCGTGCGCACGCCGGTAGCGCAGCCGCGGCGGCACGAGATGCACGCGCAGGCCGGGCACGACCCGCAGCACCAGGAGCGCGGACGCGAACGCCACCGCCTGGGCCAGCGCCATCGACACGGGGCTCACATCCACCCACCACCAATCCGCCACGAGTGCGGCGACCAGGCTCGCCGCCAGCATCCCAAGGGTGAGCATCAGGGACGAGGCGAAGAAATAGTCGTCGCTCCGGCGCGCGAGGACGCAGTAGATCTCGCCCGACGTCGTGGCCTCGGCGGCGCGGATGGCCGCGGAGACGCGCTTTCTGTCTTCGGGTGAAAGACCGGATGTCATCGCCTCTTCCTACCAGCTGCCCGAGGCGCCGCCGCCTCCCGACGATCCGCCTCCGCCGGAAAAGCCGCCTCCGCTGCTGCTTCCCGACGACCAGCCCGAGCCGGATGAGCCCCCGACCCAGCCGCCGCCCGACCGGCGGCGACCCGAGGAACCCGAACCGCCATAGGTGAAGTCCATGCCGAGCCAGCGGTAGCGGCCTGGTCCGATCCTGCGGCCGAACAGGCGCGCCCCGATTGCGAAAGCGAAGGACCCGAAGAACAGCGTGCCCCAGATGACGAGGAAGATGACGACCTCGATCGGGATGCCCTCCTCTTCCTTCCGGTTGCGCTCGGCGCGCGCCTCCAGTTCCGCCGCGTTGCCCTCCAGAACCAGGATGATGTCGTCCACCGCGCGGCTGATTCCGCCCGAAAAATCGCCGGCGCGAAAGGCCGGCACCATCGTGTCTTCGATGATGAGCTTGGAATGGAGGTCCGTCAGCGTCCCCTCGAGGCCGTAGCCGACCTCTATGCGCATCTTGCGGTCGTTCGGCGCGACCAGGAGCAGGATGCCGTTGTCCTCTCCGGCTTGGCCGAGGCCCCAGGCGCGGAACAGGCGGTTCGCGAAGGGTTCGATCGCCTCGCCGTCCAGGCTGCCGATCGTGGCGACGACGATCTGGTCGGACGACTTCTCCTCGAAGGCCTGGAGCCTGGCGACGAGCGCGGCTTCGGCAGCGGCATCGATGATGCCCGCCTGATCGACGACGCGGCCGGTGAGTGCGGGAAAGGGTGCTGCGAGCGCAAGGACGGGCAACAGGAGCAGAAGCGCGACGAGCAGCGACCGCAGGCGCCGCCCGGATAGGTCGTCGATGCGCATGTCCCCTGCCACGGACGGCGGGAATCTAGCCGCTCTTGCCCGTGCCGAATTCCACCTTCGGAACCTCCATCTTGTCCTCCGACACGGTGAAGTTCTGGAACGGCTCGGCATCGGTGAACCAGAACCAGGTCCAGATCATGGAGGGGAACGTCCGCAAGGTGGTGTTGTAGACCCGCACCGCCTCGATGTAGTCGCGCCGCGCCACCGCGATGCGGTTTTCCGTGCCTTCGAGCTGCGCCTGCAAGGCGAGGAAGTTCTGGTTCGACTTCAGGTCGGGATAGTTCTCGACCACCGCCAGCAGGCGCGAGAGGGCGCCGGTAAGCCCTGCCTGACTCTCCTGAAAGGCCTGGAAAGCCTGCGGGTCGTCCAGCATCTCGGGGGGCAGCGTCACCTGCGTGGCTTTCGCGCGCGCCTCGACGACGGCCTGCAGCACGTCCTTTTCCTGCTGGGCGTAGCCCTTCACCGTCTCGACGAGGTTCGGGATCAGGTCCGCCCTGCGCTGGTACTGGTTGAGCACCTCGCTCCACGCGGCCTTCGCCTGCTCTTCGGCCGTCGGGATGGTGTTGAACCCGCACGCCGACAGGAACGGCGCGATCATCAGCAGGAAGAGAAGCGTCCTCATCCGGCTCCCGGCGCCGGCGGCCGCGACTGGTGATGCTGGCATAGCACGAAATCTCCCGATTGGCGGACACCAGACTAGCGCCGATCGTACAGGTTTGGAACGGGGCGGAGCGCCGCTGGCGGCACGCGCCGCAAATGGCCCACCATCGCTCGCACTTCCCCTCTGCAACGGCCCTTCGCCCGCTTGACATCTAGCTGCGGCGAACCGTAAAAGCCGCAATCCGCTGGACGGGGCTGTAGCTCAGCTGGGAGAGCGCGTCGTTCGCAATGACGAGGTCAGGGGTTCGATCCCCCTCAGCTCCACCAGCGGCGGGATCCAGATGCCCGAAATCAAAGCGCAATCACCGTTTTCGACCGACGGCTTCCCCACCTTGTTCCCGGTTTGCGATGTCTGTCGGCTGACAAGCTCACGATGACGACGTCGAGATGCGCTGGATGTGTGCTTCCAGGATGACGGCCGCCTATAGGGCGAGTTCGAAGCTCACGCGGCGATCCTTGCTTCCCAGCGGCCATCGATCACCGCGGCGTGGACCAGAGCCACCATCAGGTTGCGAACTGTCTCCAAAGCGTAGGTCGCCGGTCGATCGGCCATCTCGCAGATGTAGAGAGTCCGCGACAGTTCGGGTTCGATGATCGGCCGGAAATGCAGCAGTCCGCTTTCGATGTGTTCGTACATGAAGAGCTTGGTGCCGATGGCGCACCCCAGCCCGGCGGCCAGCGATGCACCGATGGCGTGGACGGAATTCATCTGCAGCTTTGCCCGGCCTTCGATCTTCTTCAGCAGGTTGGTGTCGTCCATCAGCGCCCGGGCCGAGATGCCCTGCCTCAACAGGATCAGCGGCAGTTCGAGTATGTCGTTGAAGGGTACCGGTTCGTCGCTGTCGCCGATGATGGCACGCGTTCCCACGAGCACCATCTGCTCCTCCAGCACCGGCTGAGTCCTGAGGCGGGGGTCGGCAGGCGGATTGTAGACGAGCGCCAGGTCGACCTCCGAGGCCATCAGGTGGAGCAGCGTAGAGCCTGACAGGCTTTCCGACAGGGACAGGCGCACCCTCGGATACTCGTCGACAATCCGCCGGCACAGATCGACGCCGATCGCCTTGACGGCGGAATAGGCCATGCCGACCGAGACGTCCCCGGAAACGTCGTCGCCGGCTTCGCGGATATCCTTTTGTGCGGCTGACATCGCTTTGAGGATCGCCTTGGCGTGACCGTAAAGCCGTTCTCCCGCCGCGGTGGGGCGCAGGCCCCGCGGCTTGCGCACGAAGAGATCGGTGCCGAACTCGGCCTCGAGATTGGCGAGATGGTGGCTGAGCGCAGAGACCGCGACGCGGCACGTCTCCGCCGCGCTGGACAACGTGCCCTGCTCGTAGATGGCCGCGAAATACCGCAACTGTCGCGAATCCACTTTGCTCGACCTTTCTGGAATTTCGAATGTTCGCTTAGAAACATTATGATTTTCCGACCTCTCCGGCAACGCTACCGTGGGGCCATCGAGGAGGTGTGAATGCAATCGGACTTCCAACCGCTGGCCGGCATCCGGGTCGTGGAGATGACCCACATGATCATGGGACCTGCCTGTGGCATGTTCCTCGGCATGGTCGGCGCGGAAGGGATCAAGGTCGAGCC
>CATMOC010000309.1 GCA_950071955.1 uncultured Mesorhizobium sp.
TCGGCGGCAACGTCGCCAACGGCTCGCCGATCGGCGACATGCCGCCGCCGCTGATTGCCCTGGGCGCGAGCCTCACGCTGCGCAAGGGGTCGGCTCGGCGCACGATTCCACTGGAAGATTTCTTCATCGCCTACGGCAAGCAGGACCGGCAGCCAGGCGAGTTCGTCGAGGCAGTGCACGTGCCGCTGCCGGCCGAAAACACCTTCTTCGCGGCCCACAAGGTGACGAAGCGGCGCGACGAGGACATTACCGCCGCCCTCGGCGCGTTCCATCTCTTGGTCGAGGACGGCACAGTGCGGTCAGCCCGCATCGCCTATGGCGGCATGGCGGCTACGCCGAAGCGTGCAAAGGCGGTAGAGGCCGCGCTGGTCGGCAAGGCCTGGACGCTGGAGACCATAGAGGCCGCGATGGAGGAGTATTCGACCGACTTCGCACCCATTTCGGACATGCGTGCTTCGGCCGAGTACCGGATGCTGGCGGCGAAGAACCTACTCAAGCGGTTCTTCCTCGAAACGACCGGCGCGGCGCATGTCACGGTCAGCCGGGAGAGGGCTGCGTGATGAACACACACGCGGCGCCATCCCCCAAGGCCAAGGCGATCGTCGGCGGCGTCGCCACCGACCAGCGGCACGATTCCGCGCACAAGCACGTCACCGGGCAGGCGGTCTACATCGACGACATGCCGGAACCGGCGGGCCTGCTGCATGGCTGCCTGGGCCTTTCGACCTGCGCGCACGGCACCATTCGCTCGGTTGACCTTTCGGCGGTTCGTGCCGCGCCGGGCGTGGTGGAGGTGCTGACGGCATCCGACATGCCGGCCTCCAACGACATCTCGCCGACACACCGCCACGACGAACCGGTGCTAGCCGAAGAAAAGGTCGAGTTTTACGGCCAGGCCATCTTCGCGGTGATCGCCGAGACGCGCGAGCAGGCGCGCCGGGCGTGCCGGCTGGCGAAGATCGACTATGACGAGGAGCCGTTCGTCACCGACGTGTGGGACATCGACCGGAAGAACGGCAAGCTGGTGACGCCGCCGCTGACCTTGAAGCGCGGCGACGCGGCGGCCGCGATCGAGGCGGCGCCACGGCGTCTCAAGGGAACGATGCGCATCGGCGGGCAGGACCATTTCTACCTGGAAGGCCATATCGCCATGGCGGTGCCGGGCGAGGACATGGACGTGACGGTCTATTCCTCCACCCAGCATCCGAGCGAGATCCAGCACATGGTGAGCCACGTGCTCGGCGTGCCAAGCCATGCGGTCACCGTCGAGGTGCGGCGCATGGGCGGCGGTTTCGGCGGTAAGGAAACGCAGGGCAACCAGTTCGCCGCGATCGCGGCGGTGGCGGCCAAGCGCCTCGGACGCGCGGTGAAGATCCGGCCCGACCGCGACGACGACATGACTTCGACCGGCAAGCGGCACGACTTCGTGGTCGACTACGAGGTCGGGTTCGACGACGACGGCACCATCCTGGGCGTCGACTATCTCTACGCGGCGCGCTGCGGCTATTCCTCCGACCTCTCGGGGCCGGTGACGGACCGGGCGCTGTTCCACTGCGACAACGCCTATTTCTATCCGGCCGTGCATGCGCAGTCGGCTCCGCTCTACACCAACACGGTGTCGAACACGGCCTTCCGCGGCTTCGGCGGGCCGCAGGGCATGGTCGGCGGCGAGCGGGTGATCGAGGAGGTCGCCTTCGCGCTCGGCAAGGACCCGCTCGAGATTCGCAAGCGGAACTTCTACGGGACCGATGACCGCAACGTGACGCCCTACCACCAGACGGTGGAGGACAACATCGTGCGCGAGATCGTCTCGGAGCTGGAACTCAGCGCCGACTACGCGCCTCGACGGGACGAGATCAGACATTTCAATGCGCGATCGGAGTACGTGAAGCGGGGCATCGCGCTGACGCCGGTAAAGTTCGGCATCTCGTTTACGGCGACCCACTTCAACCAGGCCGGGGCGCTGGTGCACGTCTATGCCGACGGGTCCGTCCACCTGAACCATGGCGGTACCGAGATGGGGCAGGGGCTCTACGTCAAGATCGCACAGGTGGTCGCGGAAGAGTTCCAGATCGACATCGGCCAGGTGAAGATCACGGCGACCACGACCGGAAAGGTACCCAACACCTCGGCGACGGCGGCCTCGTCGGGAACGGACCTGAACGGCATGGCCGCGCAGGCGGCGGCTCGCACGATCAAGCAGCGGCTGATCGATTTTGCGTCGGAGCGCTACCAGGTGCCGACCGAGCAGATCGAATTCCTGCCGAACCGGGTGCGGGTCGGAAACCAGGAGATCGCCTTCGGTGACCTGACGCAGCAGGCCTACATGGCGCGGGTGCAGCTTTCGGCCACCGGCTTCTACAAGACGCCGAAGGTGCGCTGGGACCGCGACAAGGGGCAGGGTCATCCGTTCTACTATTTCGCCTATGGCGCGGCCTGCGCGGAGGTGTCGATCGACACGCTGACCGGCGAATATATGGTCGAGCGCGTCGACATTCTGCACGAGACGGGCCGCTCGCTGAACCGGGCGATCGACCTCGGCCAGATCGAGGGCGGCTTCATACAGGGCATGGGCTGGCTGACCACGGAAGAGCTGGTCTGGGACGACAAGGGTCGGCTGAGGACCCACGCACCCTCGACCTACAAGATCCCGCTCGCTTCGGACCGGCCGAAGATCTTCAACGTGACGCTGGCCGACTGGCCGGAGAACACGGAACCGACGATCCACCGCTCCAAGGCCGTGGGCGAGCCGCCCTTCATGCTGGCCATATCGGTGCTGCACGCGCTGTCGGACGCGGTGGCGAGCGTGGCGGACCATCGCATCTGCCCGCGCCTCGACGCGCCGGCCACGCCCGAGCGGGTGCTGATGGCGGTGGAGCGGCTGCGGAAGGAGGCGGCAAAGTAGCGCTGCGGCTTCGGAGCGGGTAGGCTCCCGGGGATGATCGTTCCTCATTCGATCCCATTTTGGCCTGCGAGGTTGCCCGGTGTTTTTCGGGCGTTCATGCCATTGTTCGGTATGCCTGATGGAGGCTCGCAGGAGTGTTGGGGGTCGGGCCTTGCGACCGGAACTCCCCTCCCACTTGAGGGGAGGGGCGGGGGGTGGGGGTCTGCCCGAAGGATCTTCGCATCCCTGTTTTTCTTGCGTTTCGCGAGGACCCCCACCCCAGCCCTCCCCTCTAGGGGGAGGGGGTCGCGTCCGCCTGCGCGAGGCCTTCCCGGAGGAGACATCGCTTGATGCCGGCTTCCTCGCCAAACCTCCGTGCCTTCCTCGACGCGAACCCGCTCGTCGCCAGGGTCGAGGTGACGGAGGCGAGGGGGTCGACGCCGCGCGAGGCCGGCACATGGATGCTGGTGGCTTCCAGCGCGATCTTCGGAACGATCGGTGGGGGGCAGTTGGAGTTCATGGCGATCGACGAGGCGCGGAAGGTGCTGGCGGGGGCGATGGCGCCGGCTTTCGATTCGTCGCCTAAGGATGGAAGCGGAAGCGACGAGGCCGGATTGGTGGGGCCGGCAGCGCCCCTCATCCGCCCCTTCGGGGCACCTTCTCCCCGTGAACGGGGAGAAGGGGGGGCTGGCGCGCTGCTGGACATTCCGCTCGGCCCGGAAATCGGCCAGTGCTGCGGTGGGCGCGTGGGACTGACGATCTCGGTCGTGGACGACGAGGTCTGCTCGGCCCTGATAACGGAGACGGAGGCCGCGGATACACGGCTCCCCGCGGTCTACGTCTTTGGTGGCGGCCATGTCGGGCACGCGCTCGCGCGGGCGCTGGCACTGCTGCCGGTGCGGGCCACAATCGTGGAGACGCGCGCGGACGCCATCGAGGATTTTCCCGCCGACGTCGCGACGCGGCTGACGGCTGTGCCGGAAGAGATCGTACGCGAGGCGCCGGCCGGCTCGGCCTTCGTGGTGCTCACGCACGATCATGCGCTCGATTTCCTCATCGTCGCCGAAGCGCTGCGGCGAACCGACGCCGCCTATGTCGGGATGATCGGCTCGGCGACCAAGAAGGCGACGTTCAAAAGCTGGTACCTGAAGACCGCCGGCGGCGGCGAGGACGCATTCGCGCGGCTAGTCTGCCCGATCGGGGGCGACGCCGTCCGCGACAAGCGTCCGGAGGTGATCGCGGCACTCGCGGCGGCGGAGATCCTGGCGGCGCTGGCAGCGGCCGAAGTTTGGAACTCGTAGTTGCCGATGATTGATCCCGAAATGGGATCATGATATCGAACTTCCGATGAGGATCATCGCCCGTCGTACGCTGTGCCGGTACGTTGACAGTCTCGCCGGACACAAGGATCAGCGGGCAGTGAAAGCCGCGTTCGATGCATGGTCCGCAGAAGCAAGTACGGCTGACTGGGCGAACGCGGCCGACGTAAAGAAGCAATACGCAACCGCCAGCATCATTTCGGCAGAGCGCATCGTCTTCAACGTCAAAGGCAATGATCATCGCATGGTGGTTGCCGTCGATTTCGAAAAAGGCATCGTCTGGATCAAGTGGATCGGCACCCACAAGGACTACGACCGGATCGACGTCGCGGAGGTTCGATATGACGGCTGAGCTGAGGCCCATTCGCACGGAAGAGGACTACGAGAACGCGCTCGCGGAAGTCGAGCGCCTCTGGGGTGCTACCAGCGGCACCGCGGAGGGCGACAGGCTCGACATCCTGGCCACGCTGATCGACGCCTACGAGGCGCGGACCTTTCCGATCGATCCGCCAGATCCGATCGACGCGATCCGGTTTCGCATGGAGCAGCAGGGCCTCACCCGAAAGGACCTCGAGCCTATCATCGGTCCGCGTGGGCGCGTAGCGGAAGTGCTCGGCCGCAGGCGCGCGCTCTCCATCGACATGATCCGGCGACTGCACGACGAACTCGGCATCTCCGCGGACATCCTCATCCGTCCGACGCGCCGCCCGGAAGCCGCATAGGAACCTGGAGGCAAGCGGCCGAACGCTCTGGATAGTCAGACCAGAACGTCCCTCACATCGCGGCGCAGGGACATCGGCAAGGGCGGGGCGTAGCCGAAGCGGACGATGAAGTCCGGCCGCTCCTCGGCGCCCAGACCAAGCCATCCTGCAAACTCGGAGCGGCTCCCCGCCCCCCCCCCCCGGTGACGCCAGCCCCGCCTGCGGCGCGTCCTAATGCCTCGCCTTCGGCGATCCCAGGCTCCGGGCGACCCTCCGCTACCGCTGCTCCACCTCCGCCAAAACAGCCGACGCCCCCGCCTGCGGCCTCGTCTTTT
>CATMOC010000310.1 GCA_950071955.1 uncultured Mesorhizobium sp.
GTTTCCAGGAACGCGGTCTCGAGAAGCTTCTCTTCGCCGTTGACGATGACCGTCGTGCTCAGGTTTCCGGTGCGCAAGGTGGTCAGCGCGTTGGCTTCGACGATGCGCACGTCGGATGCCTCGATCCTGCGGTAGACGATCTTTGCCTGCACCACGCTGTCGACGAGTTTCTGCCTCGTGTCGAAACGGCCGGAGGCGTGGATGTGGACGAGGTCCTCGTGGAGGACGTCCAGCAGACCGCCCTCGTCGGCCGCCTTCAACGCGTCGACCCGCCGCTGTGCCTGGACGGCGACGCGGGCCGCGGCATCACCGGAGGCCATGTGCTGGTCCATCCCGGCGAGACAAGACGAAGGAGCGGGTGGTCACGTGGCCGCCCTCCTGTCCGCCATTCCCCGCGTCTGCCTGACGGAGCGGCCGACGCGCTCTTCGAGAGACATCGCCGTGTTCGGTATCTCGACGCCTATCACCCTGTCGTCGGGAAGCGCGTCGAGGAACTCCTGCAGCGGGAACACGCCGTCGCCCGGCGGAAGGCGCCTGGTGCGGGCCTCTTCGAGTTGCTTGTCCACCGGCACGCCGTCCGCGCCGTCGCAGATCTGCACGCGCGCGATCCAGTCCATATGCTGCTTCATCTGCGCGATCGTGCCGTCGTTGCGGAAGAAGTGCATGGAATCGACCGTGATCCGGGCATCCGGATCGCCGAGTTTTTCCAGGAATGCCACCGTGTTCGGCAGCGTGTCGTGAGCAAAGCGGCGGCTGATCTCGGTCGAGACCTTGATGCCGTACTCCCGCGCGATCTCGCAGGTGCCCCCGAAGCTGTCGAGGAGACGCGACTGGTCGGGGTCGCGCGCAAGCACATTGATCCAGTTCGCGCCGAGATAGGCGCTGGACTCGATCGCCAGACGGAAGGATTCGGGATCGGTCTCTGGCTGGAGGTTGAAGGCGTCGACAACGTCGACAGTTATGCCGAGATCGACGCAGCGGCGGCGCACCATCCGCCGTTGCGGCGTGTCCCCCAGGAGGTTGAAGAAGGGGAACGGCCGCATCGGCTGGATCAGCAGACCGACGAAGGCGCACCCGTATTCAGCTGCGAGTTCGATATGCCTCGGCGTATCGACTTCCGGGACGGTGAGGAATTCGAGGCTGAGCTGACGCATGGGCCCTTCCGGTTCTGTCCGGAAAAGTCTCCACCTGGCCGGCGGTGCCGTATGCCCCCGCAGCAGGTGACAATGGGTCGTCGGCATCGGCTGCCACCATGACCGGATTTTCCGCGGCTTAGAATATGATCCAGTCAGGGAAAGGAAGAGGTATCCTCATGCGCCGCCGCTTGCGTGGACTGTCCGACTTTGCCAAGTGGATCCGATCACTCGCAACGGGGACATGCTACCCGCGATGACCGAAGCTTTCGCGCGACTGCGCATGCGGCACTTGCGCTGCTTCCAGGCCCTTGCCAGGCACAGTTCCGTCAGTGCCGCGGCGGAGCACATGAACAGCTCGCAGCCGGCGCTCTCCCGCGCGCTGGCGGAACTCGAAGGCATCATCGGACAGCCGCTCTTCCTTCGCACCGGCCGCGGCCTTTCGCTCACGGAAGCGGGCGAATCGCTCCGGCGGCACGTCGACGCCGCGCTGTCGCAACTCGAGGCAGGCACGCGTAGCGCGGCGGGACTTTCGCCGGTGCCGGTCGTCGCGGTCGGCATGCTGCCCAACGTCGCCCGCACGCTCGCAGTGGCAGCCGCAAGCAGGTTCAAGGCCGCCGCGCCGCAGGCCGACCTGCGGCTCTACTGGGCCGGCGTGCCCGAACTGGTGGCGCGGCTGCACCGGTCGGAGATCGACTTCCTGCTCGGCCGCCTGCTGGCGCTCGACTACATGCCGGGCGTGCGCTTCGAGCACCTCTATTTCGAGCCGCTGATCTTCGTCGTGGGGCGCGATCATCCCTTCGCGACGCAGCCGGACGCCGTGACGCTCGACGATATCCGGGCCGAACTTGTCGTGGTGCCGATGCCCGACACGATCATCCGCCGCGAACTCGACAAGTTCACCACCGCCCGGGGGCTCGGCGCCTTTCCCAACAAGATCGAGACGGTGTCCTTCGAGTTCACGCGCAGCTTCCTCGCCGGAAACCGCGCCGTCGCCTGCGTTCCGCTCGGCGCGGTTCGGCAGGAGATCGCCGACGGCCGCGTCGTGCGACTGAGCCTGACCGGCGACGAACTGATGGGTTCGGTCGGCATCACCCACGCGACGGACCGCAAGCTGTCGCCAGAGGCACAGCTGCTGGTCGAGCACGTGCGGGAGGCGGCGCAAGCCTACGCCTGATATATCCGTTTCGTTATATCTGCTCGGAAGTTGTTATTTCCCCGATCGCGCGGGCGCGGCTACAGTCGGCCGCGCAAGACAGACCGCGCGATACGCGGCGACGCTCCAGGGAGGAGACATCGCAGGCATGGCCGAGCCGAAGAACATCCTTTTCATCATGTTCGACCAGCTTCGATGGGATTATCTGAGCTGCTATGGCCATCCGCACCTGAAGACGCCGAACATCGACCGGCTCGCCGGCAAGGGCGTGCGCTTCACGCGGGCCTACGTCCAGTCGCCGCTGTGTGGTCCCTCGCGCATGTCGACCTATACCGGACGCTACGTGCACAGCCACGGTGCCTCGTGGAACAACGTGCCGCTGAAGGTCGGCGAACGCACGATGGGCGACCATCTGCGCGACGTCGGCATGGGCTGCTGGCTCGTCGGCAAGACGCACATGGCGGCGGATGCCGAAGGAATGCGGCGGCTCGGCCTCGAACCCGACAGCGTCATCGGCGCCCGGGTAAGCGAATGTGGCTTCGACGTCTTCGAGCGCGACGACGGGATGCGGCCGGAGGGACCGGACGGCCTCTACGATCCGGGCGGCGCACTGAAATACAACGAATACCTGCGCGGCAAGGGCTACGACGGCGACAATCCCTGGCATGACTATGCCAACTCCGCCGTCGACGAGACGGGCAACGTGCTTTCGGGCTGGTTCCTGAAGAATTCCGACCTTCCCGCCAATATCCGCGAGGAGGACAGCGAGACGCCCTATCTCACGCGTCGCGGGATGGAGTTCATCGAAGGCCAGCGCGACGCGCGGTGGCTCTGCCACTTGAGCTACATCAAGCCGCACTGGCCCTACATCGTGCCAGAACCCTACGCCTCGATGTACGGACGGCAGGATTTCCTGCCGCCGGTCCGTTCGCAGGCCGAGCGGGACACGGACCATCCGGTTTTCCGGGGATTCCAGAACGCGCCGGTCGGCCGTGCGCTGTCGCGCGACGACGTGCGCGACAAGGTGCTGCGGGCCTATATGGGCCTGATCAAGCAATGCGACGACCAGATGGGCGTGCTGCTCGGCTGGCTCGAAGAGACAGGCCGGATGGACGACACGATGATCGTCGTCACCTCCGACCATGGCGACTTCATGGGCGATCACTGGATGGGGGAGAAGACCTTCTTCCACGATGCCAGCATCAGGGTTCCGCTGATCATCTACGATCCGTCGGACAAGGCCGACGCCACGCGCGGCTCGGTCTGCGACGCGCTCGTGGAATGCCTCGATCTCCTGCCGACCTTCGTGGAGGCGGCGGGAAGCGATCCTTCGCGGCTCGACCACATCCTGGAGGGAAAGTCGCTGCTGCCCTTGCTGCGCGGCGGCGCGGCGCCTCAGCGCGAGGCGGTCTTCTGCGAATATGACTATTCGGCCAGCCCTCTCGCCGGCAAGCTCGGCCTGCATCCGGCCGACGCGCGCATGTTCATGGTGTTCGACGGCCGCTGGAAGATGATCCACTTCGAGGGTGGCTTCCGGCCCATGCTCTTCGACCTCGACGCCGATCCCGACGAACTGGAGGACCTGGGCGCCTCGCCTGCGCAGGAAGACATTCGCGCGGCGCTCTACGACAGGCTGTTCGCCTGGGCGCGGCGCCCGGCGGCGCGGACCACGATTTCGAACGACACCTTGCGAGCTGCCCGCGGCAAGTCGGGCCGCAAGGGCGTGCTGATCGGCGTGGTCGGCGAGGAGGACGCCGACCCGGAGATCGTGGCGAAATATGTCGGGCGCAAGGCGCGCGACATGCGCGCGAGAAAAGCCGCGGAATAGGGAGGTGCCGGGGCGAAGAACGCACCGGAATGTTCATCAACAGGGAGGAAAACAACAAATGTCGTCAAGAGTCACTCGAAAGATCGCAATCCTCGGCTGCGCGGCGGCGCTCTGCCTGGCGGGGCAGGCCGCATTGGCGCAGGTCAACCTCACCGGCGAGACCTCGAGCCCCGGAAACTCGCCCCATGTGAACATGGTCCATCTGGCCGACGTGCTGGCGCGCGAGGGGATCGCCAACATTCAGGTCTCGGAAGGCCAGACCGCCACCAACTCCATCGTCAACGTGGCCGAAGGCAAGACCGACATTGCGACCGCGCCGACCGTCCTGCACTTCCTTCTCGAAAACGGCCGCGGCCCCTTCAGCAGCCAGGGCGAGAACGGAAAGGCGCTGGCCGGCAAGGTCCGCGCCATGTGGCCTTACAACGCCGGCGCCTACGGGCTGTTCGCGCCCGTCGCATCCGGAATCCGCAGTTACGAGGACATCAAGGGCCGCACGGTCTGGAACGGCCCGCCGAGCGGGGCGGCGCTGACGCTCGGACGCCAGACGCTGCAGCTCGGCACCGGCGGCTTCAAGGACGGCGAGGACTACAAGGGCCTCCAGACCAACTGGGGCCAGTTGCCGACAGTCCTGGTGGACGGTTCGGCCGAAGCCTTCATGGTTCCCGTGACCTTCCCGTCGGACCGCGTCGTGACGGCGCTCGCCGCGGGCAACGTCAACCTCATCTCCTTTCCCAAGGAAATCTGGGAGAGCGAGGGCATGAAGAAGTTCCTGCGCGCGCCGGGCAATTCGCCCGTCGTGATCAAGGGCGAGGACATGGGCTACGGCCCCGACCAGGGCGTGACGCTGATCTCGGAGGACGGCTACTTCCGTTCGCCCGGCGTGCCCTTCGCCACGCTCGTGCGCGCCGACATGCCCGACGATCTCGTGAAGAAGATCACGGCCGCCTACATCGCGTCGATACCGGAACTCAAGAAGCGCGCGCCCTATGCCGCCAACGTCAATTTCGACGTGGTGGACGAGGAGACGACCGGCTTCTGCGGGGCGCTCACGCTGAAGTACCACCCCGGCGCCGTCGCGGCGTGGGAAGAGGCGGGCTACGCGATCCCGGACTGCGCCGAG
>CATMOC010000311.1 GCA_950071955.1 uncultured Mesorhizobium sp.
TGGAAATGATCGGGGTTTCGATTATTTCCCCGGACGGCTTCGCCATCAGGCCCCGCATGCCCGCCAACTGCTTCATCTGCGCGGCGGAACCCCGGGCGCCGGAATGGGCCATCATGTAGACTGAATTGATCGGCTTGCCGGGTTCTTCCGACGAAATCGCCTGCATCATTTCATCGGCGACCCGGTCCGTGCAGTGGGACCAGGCATCGACGACCTTGTTGTATTTCTCGCCCTGGGTAATGAGGCCGTCCTGATACTGCTGCTCGAATTCCTTGACCATTTTTTCGGTATCGCGGACCAGCTTCTCCTTGGTCTTGGGAATGACCAGATCGTCCTTGCCGAAGGAAATGCCGGCCTTGCAGGCGTAATTGAAACCGATCCCCATCAGGTGGTCGGCGAAGACCACCGTCTCTTTTTGCCCGCAGTGGCGATAGACCTCGTCAAGGATGTTTGAGACTTCCTTCTTGGTCAGCAACTGGTTGATAAGGCCGAAAGGAACGTTCGGGTTGCGGGGCAGGATTTCGCTCAACAGCATCCGCCCCGGGGTGGTATCGACACGCACCACCACTTCCTTGCCGGCGGTATCGATGTCCCTGTAGCGCGCCTTGACTTTCGCGTGCAGGGTCACGGCGCCTGCATGCAGGGCCTGCTCGATTTCGGCGACATTGGTAAAGGCCATGCCTTCGCCCAACTCACCGTCCTGTTCGAGGCTCAGGTAATAAAGTCCCAGAATGATATCCTGGCTGGGCACGATGATCGGCTTGCCGTTGGCCGGGCTGAGGATGTTGTTGGTCGACATCATCAGGACCCGGGCCTCCAACTGGGCCTCCAGGGACAGCGGCACGTGCACGGCCATCTGGTCGCCGTCGAAGTCGGCGTTGAAGGCAGCGCAGACTAGGGGATGAAGCTGTATAGCCTTGCCCTCGATCAGGAGCGGCTCGAATGCCTGAATGCCGAGCCGGTGCAAGGTCGGCGCCCGGTTTAAAAGCACCGGGTGTTCGCGGATGACTTCTTCAAGGATGTCCCAGACTTCAGGCCGTTCCTTTTCCAGCATTCGCTTTGCCGCTTTGATGGTGGTCGCCATGCCGTACAGTTCAAGCTTGGCGTAGATGAAGGGCTTGAAAAGCTCCAATGCCATTTTTTTCGGCAACCCGCACTGATGCAGCATCAGTTCGGGCCCGACCACGATCACCGAGCGGCCGGAATAATCGACGCGCTTGCCGAGCAGGTTCTGGCGGAACCGGCCCTGCTTGCCCTTGAGCATGTCGGAGAGCGACTTCAGCGGACGCTTGTTGGCGCCGGTGATGACGCGACCGCGGCGACCGTTGTCGAACAGGGCGTCGACCGCTTCCTGAAGCATGCGCTTCTCGTTGCGGATGATGATGCCAGGCGCGCGCAGCTCGATCAGCCGCTTCAGACGGTTGTTACGGTTGATGACGCGGCGGTAGAGGTCGTTCAGGTCCGACGTCGCGAAACGGCCGCCGTCGAGCGGAACCAGCGGACGCAGGTCCGGCGGGATCACGGGGATGATCTTCATGATCATCCACTCCGGACGGTTGCCGGACTCCATGAAGTTCTCGACCACCTTCAGCCGCTTCAGGAGCTTCTTCTGCTTCAGGTCGGACGTGGTCGTGGCGAGTTCGTCGCGCAGGTCGACCGCGATCCGCTCCAGGTCCATGCCGGCCAGAAGTTCGTGGATCGCCTCGGCCCCGATCATGGCGGTGAAGGAATCCTCGCCAAAATTGTCGACGGCCGTCATGTACTCTTCCTCGGACAGAAGCTGGTGCTGCTTCAGGTCCGTCAGGCCGGGTTCGGTGACGATGTAGTTCTCGAAGTAGAGGACGCGCTCAATGTCCTTCAGCGTCATGTCGAGCAACGTGCCGATGCGCGACGGCAGCGACTTCAGGAACCAGATGTGAGCGACGGGAGCGGCCAGCTCGATATGGCCCATGCGCTCGCGGCGGACGCGCGACAGCGTGACTTCCACGCCGCACTTCTCGCAGATGATGCCCTTGTACTTCATGCGCTTGTACTTGCCGCACAGGCACTCGTAATCCTTGATGGGACCGAAGATGCGCGCGCAGAACAGGCCGTCGCGTTCGGGCTTGAACGTGCGGTAGTTGATCGTCTCGGGCTTCTTGATCTCGCCGAACGACCAGGACAGGATCTTGTCCGGGCTCGCGAGCGATATCCGAATGGAATCAAAGGTCTGCGCCGGAACCTGCGCATTGAAGAGATTCATGACCTCTTGGTTCATGCCGTTCTCCTGTTAGAGGCCGTGGCCGACCTCCGTTTTCAAAATCTCCGGACCGTTCGGCCCGGTGTTGACGGCGGTTCGGCCTTGAATATGGCCCCCGCGCCGCCTCCGACAAGCACCCGCCCGCCCCTGGGGGCAGCGGGAAACGCGCATCGCGGAGCTCTCCGCGATGCGCTCGATCCCGTCTACTCGGCCGCGTCCGGCAGGCGCGCCGGCTGCTCGTCCAGCCGGCTGTTCTCCAGCTCCACGCTGAGGCCCAGCGAGCGCATTTCCTTGACGAGAACGTTGAAGCTCTCCGGAATGCCCGCCTCGAACGTGTCGTCGCCGCGCACGATCGCCTCGTAGACCTTGGTGCGGCCGGCCACGTCGTCCGACTTCACCGTCAGCATCTCCTGCAGCGTGTAGGCCGCGCCGTACGCCTCGAGCGCCCAGACCTCCATCTCGCCGAAGCGCTGGCCGCCGAACTGCGCCTTGCCGCCCAGCGGCTGCTGGGTGACGAGCGAGTACGGACCGATCGAACGCGCGTGGATCTTGTCGTCCACCAGGTGGTGAAGCTTGAGCATATATATGTAGCCCATCGTCACCTTGCGATCGAACGGCTCGCCCGTGCGTCCGTCGTAGAGCACCGACTGTCCGCTGGTGTGCAGGCCCGCCTGCTCCAGCATCTCGTTGATGTCGGCTTCGTGCGCGCCGTCGAAGACGGGCGTGGCGATCGAGACGCCGCGCTTCATCTGGTCGGCAAGCCTGACCACACTCTCGTCGTCGTAGCGCCGCACCGGCTCGTTGCGGTCATTGTCCGGGATCAGCTGCTCGAGCGTGTCGCGCAGCGGCTGGATCTCGCCGCCCGCCCTGTAGGCCTCGACCAGATCGCCGATCTTGCGGCCCATGCCCGCGCAGGCCCAGCCCAGATGCGTCTCCAGGATCTGGCCTACGTTCATGCGCGACGGCACGCCGAGCGGATTGAGCACGATGTCGGCATGCGTACCGTCTTCCAGGAACGGCATGTCCTCCACCGGCACGATCCGCGACACGACACCCTTGTTGCCGTGACGGCCGGCCATCTTGTCGCCGGGCTGGATCTTGCGCTTCACCGCGACGAAGACCTTGACCATCTTCATGACGCCGGGCGGCATCTCGTCGCCGCGCTGCACCTTCTCGACCTTGTCCATGAAGCGCTGCTCGAGCGCCTTCTTGGAATCGTCGTACTGGGCGCGAAGCGCTTCGATCTCGCTCTGCAGCTTCTCGTCCTCGACGGCGAACTGCCACCACTGCGAACGGGGATACTCGTCGAGGATCTCCTTCGAAAGGCTCGAGCCCTTCTTGAAGCCCTTCGGCCCCGCGATGGCATCCTTGCCCTTCAGCATGTCGACGAGACGCGAATAGACGTTGCGGTCCAAGATCGCCTGCTCGTCGTCGCGGTCCTTGGCCAGGCGCTCGATCTCCTCGCGCTCGATCTGCATCGCGCGCTCGTCCTTCTCGACGCCGTGGCGGTTGAAGACGCGCACCTCCACGACCGTGCCGAAGGTCCCGGGCGGCATGCGCATGG
Organism: uncultured Mesorhizobium sp.; assembly: GCA_950071955.1. Lineage (GTDB taxonomy): Bacteria > Pseudomonadota > Alphaproteobacteria > Rhizobiales > Rhizobiaceae > Aquibium > Aquibium pacificus. The sequence goes on from CATMOC010000311.1 coordinate 3,804, forward strand.
ACGTGTCGCGCACGTCGGACGCCTTCTCGCCGAAGATGGCGCGCAGCAGCTTCTCCTCCGGCGTCATCGGGCTCTCGCCCTTCGGCGTGATCTTGCCGACCAGGATGTCGCCCGGCTGCACTTCGGCGCCGATGTAGACGATGCCGGCCTCGTCGAGGTTCTTCAGCGCTTCTTCCGAGACGTTGGGAATGTCGCGCGTGATCTCTTCCGGCCCGAGCTTGGTGTCGCGCGCCATCACCTCGAATTCCTCGATGTGGATCGAGGTGAACACGTCGTCCTTCACGATGCGTTCGGAGATCAGGATCGAGTCTTCGTAGTTGTAGCCGTTCCAAGGCATGAACGCGACGAGGCTGTTCTTGCCCAGCGCCAGCTCGCCCAGATCGGTCGAGGGGCCGTCGGCGATGACGTCGCCTTCTTCCACGGTCTCGCCCACCTTCACCAGCGGACGCTGGTTGATGCAGGTGTCCTGGTTGGAGCGCTGGAACTTCTGCAGCGTGTAGATGTCGACGCCCGACTGGCCGGGTTCGACATCGCCGATCGCACGGATGACGATACGCGTGGCGTCGACCTGGTCGACGATGCCGCCGCGCTTGGCGGTGATCGCCGCGCCCGAATCGCGCGCCACGGTTTCTTCCATCCCGGTGCCGACCCAAGGCGCCTCGGCCTTGACCAGCGGCACGGCCTGGCGCTGCATGTTCGAACCCATCAGCGCGCGGTTGGCGTCATCGTTTTCCAGGAACGGAATGAGCGATGCACCGACCGAGACGAGCTGCTTGGGACTGACGTCCATCAGCGTGATGGTGTCGCGCGGGGCCATCAAGTTGTCGCCGTCGTGACGGGCCGAAACCAGCTCCTCCACGAACGAGCCGTCTTCGGTGAGGTCGGCCGAAGCCTGCGCCACTGTATGCTTCTGCTCTTCCATCGCCGAGAGGTAGACAACTTCGCTGGTGACCTTGTTGTCGACCACTTTGCGGTACGGCGTTTCAATGAAGCCGTACTTGTTGACGCGCGCGAAGGTCGACAGCGAGTTGATCAGACCGATGTTCGGACCTTCCGGCGTTTCAATCGGGCAGATGCGGCCATAGTGGGTCGGGTGAACGTCGCGGACTTCGAAGCCGGCGCGCTCACGGGTGAGACCGCCCGGACCAAGCGCCGAAACGCGGCGCTTATGGGTGACTTCCGACAGCGGGTTGGTCTGGTCCATGAACTGCGAAAGCTGGCTCGAGCCGAAAAACTCGCGCACGGCAGCCACGGCGGGCTTCGCATTGATGAGGTCGTTCGGCATCACGGTCGACACGTCCACCGAGCTCATGCGCTCCTTCACCGCGCGCTCCATGCGCAGCAGGCCGACGCGGTACTGGTTTTCCAGCAGTTCGCCGACCGAACGCACACGGCGGTTGCCGAGGTTGTCGATGTCGTCGAC
>CATMOC010000312.1 GCA_950071955.1 uncultured Mesorhizobium sp.
CTCGCGGCCCTGATGGCTGCGCCGAAGCTGTTCCGCGAGTGGGCGCCGCGGGTGACGACGCGCAAGTACGACCCGGCGCAGAAGCCGCCGGTCGAAAAGTCCGGCCTGACGCTCGGCATGGGCATGACAGAAAAGCAGGGCGGGACCGACGTCCGCGCCAACACGACACGTGCCGAACGCACGGAGAGCGGCTTCTACCGGATCACCGGACACAAATGGTTCATGTCCGCGCCGATGTGCGACGCGTTCCTGGTGCTTGCGCAGGCGCCCGAGGGACTGTCATGCTTCCTCATGCCGCGCATCCTCTCGAACGGCGACAACAACGGCTTCCGCTTCCAGCGGCTGAAGGACAAGCTGGGGAACCGCTCGAACGCCTCCTCCGAGGTGGAGTTCGCCGGCGCCATGGCGGAGATGGTCGGAGCGCCGGGTGCCGGCGTCAAGACGATCATGGACATGGTGACGCTGACACGCCTGGACTGCGCGCTGGCATCGGCGGGCATCATGCGCGCGGCACTCGCGGAGGCGGTCCACCATACGCGCCATCGCATGGTCTTCGGCAACGTCCTGGTCGACCAGCCGATCATGCAGCGCGTGCTCGCCGACATGGCGCTGGACGTCGCTGCCGCGACGGCGCTCGCCTTCCGTCTTGCACGCGCATTCGACCAGGCCGCCGAGGACCGGGCGGAGGCGGCGTTCGCGCGCGCCATGACGCCCGTCGTCAAGTACTGGGTCTGCAAGATCTGCCCGAGCGTGGTCTACGAGGCGATGGAATGCCTTGGCGGCAACGGCTATGTAGAGGAAGCGCCGCTGGCGCGCCATTTCCGCGAATCGCCGCTGAACGCGATCTGGGAAGGCTCGGGCAACGTAATGGCGCTCGACGTGCTGCGGGTCCTCGTTCAGGCGCCGAATCTCTTCAACGAGGTGATGGGCACGATCGAACGCGACCTTGGGCCCGGCGGAAAGGGCACGTCAGGCGTCCTGCGGGCGGCACTCGAAGTGGCCCAGTCGGACGAGGGCTCGGCGCGCATCCTCACCGAGCAGCTGGCGCTCGCCGCGGCTGCGGCCGAACTGAAACGGCTGGGCGCGGGTCGCATCGCTGACGCCTTCATGGAGACCCGGCTCGCCGGCCAGTGGCGCACAACCTACGGCATGCTCGACTCGCGCCACGACAGCCGCATGATCATCGACACGCTCTACCCCGAAGCGCTCTGATCCCACTTACCGGGCGCAGGGCCGGGGAAGGGACCCGGCCGGTGCATCGGCCGATCCGTACGGTTTGGATCGGTTTCGTTAACCTTAACGAATGGTTTCGTTTGCCCTGGCCCGCCCACCGCTCCATCGTTGTTGGTGAAACGGAAGAGCGATGCGACGGATTATCGGCATATTCGTACCGGCTTACTGGATGGCCTTCTTCGGCCTCTTGGCGCTGGCCGCCATGGCGGAGGCGACGGGCGAGGTCTTCGCGATCTTCCAGGCGCTCAGCTTCCCGGGTGGGTTCCTCGACAGCCGGATTCCGGCCGGACCGCTGCTTTCCACGGTGCTTGCCTTCGGATTCTCGCTGGCGTCGGTGCAGTTCCTGTGGATGATCGTCACGGCGGTCGCGCAGATGCGCGGGACGCGGCCGGAGAGCGACGAAATCGCCCGCACGGCGTTCGGCGTCGCGGCGGCCATGATGACCGTGTTGCTGGCGGTCGGGGCGATCTTCATCGTGCGGGGACTTTTCGCCTCCGCTTCGCTGCAACTCCTTGCTCTCCTGGTCTCTTACATGGCGGTGCAGGCCGAACAGCGCCGGACCTCGGACTCGAACCGCCATCCCGGCGAACCGAGCGAGATTACGGCGCGCGTGATGGCGGTCGGCGCGGCGCACCATTCGATGCTGACACGCATCTCGGGTCGGACCAGCAACAGGGACGAGGCATTCTGATGCGCTACATCCTGCTCTTCTGGGGTCTGCCGATGGGCTCCTTCTGGTCCTGGTACCTGCTGTCGGTCAACGACATGAATTTCGGCATGCTCTTCTTCAGCCGGCAGATCCACGACCAGGTCTTCGGCCTATACGGCCACGTCCTCGGCATGGATCCGGCCACCCTTCCGCCGCTGGTCGCGCGCGCATGCCTGGTGGACACGGCGATCATCTTCGGAATCCTCGCCTTCCGGCGCCGGCGCGAGATCATCGGCTGGGCGAAAACCAGGCGACTGCGCTATCTCGACGGCTCCGCGCCGAGCGCCTGAAGCCGGTCGAGAACGCCCTGGAGGATGAAGGCGGCGGCGGCCGAATCGATCCGGTCCCCCCGCTTGCGCCGCGAGACGTCCATCGAGATCAGCGCGCGTTCGGCGGCTACGGTGGACAGGCGCTCGTCCCAGTAGAGGAACGGCAGGTCCGTGAGGCGCTGCATGTTGCGCACGAAGGCACGGCTCGCCTGAACGCGGGGGCCCTCGCTGCCGTCCATGTTCACCGGCAATCCCATGACGACGGCGGCGCAGCCTTCCTTGCCGAGGGCGAGCAGCAGGCGCTGCGCATCCTCCGTGAACTTCTTGCGCAGGATGACGGGGCGGGGGTGGGCGAAGAGCAGGCCCCTGTCGGAGACGGCGAGGCCGATCGTCTTTTCCCCGAGATCGAGCCCGGCAAGCGTCGCCCCACCCTTCAACAGGGCGGGAAGCTCCTCGACTGAAATGATCGGCACGATGGCCTCTTTCGTTTCCACTCCCTCGCGTTCTATCCTGCCGCCAGCCATTCGCAAGGAGGACAAGAATGAAGATCACCTGGCTCGGACATTCGGCATTCCGCATCGAGGCGGGCGGCGCCACGATCCTGATCGATCCCTTTCTCACGGGAAATCCGTCGTGGGACAGGGGCTTGGAGCCGATCTCCGAGGGCGTGACCCACGTGCTCCTGACTCACGGGCACAACGATCACGTCGGCGACGCGGAGGCGATCCTGAAGAAGACGGGGGCGATGCTCGTCGCCAACTTCGAGATCTGCATGTTCCTGGTCGGCAAGGGCGTGGACCAGAACAGAATCAACCCGGGCAACACGGGCGGCACCGTTGACTGCGGCGGCTTCACCACGACCTTCGTCCAGGCGCTGCATTCCTCGTCCTTCGGCGGCGAGGGGGGCCAGAACACCTATCTCGGCAATCCGCTCGGCCTCGTGCTGCACTTCCCGGGCGACAAGACGCTCTACCACATGGGCGACACGGACATCTTTTCCGACATGGGCCTGATCAACGAGTTGCACGAGCCGAAGATCGGCCTGGTGCCCATCGGCGACCGCTTCACCATGGGCGGCGCTGTGGCCGCGCTCGCCTGCCGCCGCTTCTTCAAGTTCGAAGCGGTGATCCCGTGCCACTACGCGTCCTTCCCGATGGTCGACCAAAGCGCCGACAAGTTCATCTCGGGCATGGAGGGATCTGGCACGAAGGTGGTGGTGCCGACGGTCGGGAAGGCGGTCGATCTCTAGCCCGTGGAAGGAAAGGGCGCATGCCGTCCAACAGGAAATCGGCGATCTGCGCGGCGACGCTGCTGCTGGCGACCGAAACGTTCGCAGCGGAGGACTTCATCGCGGGTGTCTACGCTCCGTCGCCGGAGCTTTGCGAGGCCGCCGCATCGGAAGGCCTCCAGGCGATCTTCGAGCGGGGCGACGTCGTCCTGACCGCCCGCGGCATCCTGGGCATCGAGTATCATTGCGACTTCCTCCAGGTGCTCGAGGGCACCCGCACGCGGGGCTTCGTGGTGACCGCACTGTGCGAGGAGCCGGGCATTGCATTCCCGGACGTTCTCGCGATCGTGCCGCGCGGCGAGGGGCAACTGGAGCTGTCGTCCACCACGGATGCGGGCGGCGGCGAACCTTCGATCAACAGTGGCCTCTATCACGCCTGCACCGGCGTGGACGCGCCCTGAACCGAGCCGCCCCGATGTGCGGCACGGCCGTTGCGCGGTGCCCGCCCGAACGTTATAGCCCGGATCGGCCTTTTCCAGCCGTTCCGGAGAATTCAATGTCCGTCGATATCGCCACCGTGAAGCGCGTCGCGCATCTGGCCCGCATCGCTGTCACCGACGAGGACGCCCAGCGCATGACGGGCGAACTCAATGCCATTCTCGGCTTCGTCGAGCAGCTGGACGAGGTCGACGTCTCCGGCGTCGAGCCGATGACATCGGTGATACCCATGGAGATGAAAAAGCGGCAGGACATCGTTACGGACGGCGACAAGGCCGACGACATCGTCGCGAACGCGCCGGCCACGGACGAGAATTTCTTCCTCGTGCCGAAGGTCGTCGAGTAGCCGGCATGGCGATTGCGATTTCCGTGGAGAGCCCGCTGCAGGACGAGGTGCGCGCGATGGTCGCCGACCTCAACGCCTATATGATGCCGCTCACGCCGCGCGAGTTCCAGTTCCAGCTGACCGTCGAGCAGATGGCGGAGCCGACCGTGACCGTGCTGATCGCGCGCGACGCGGCCGGCCGAACCGTCGGAATGGCCTCGCTCAAGGACCATGGCGGGGGACTGGGCGAGGTCAAGCGCATGTACACCTTGCCCGAGGTGCGCGGACAGCGCGTCGGCTCGCTGCTCCTGCAGCGGATCGAGGCGCTCGCGCGCGAAAAGGAGCTGAACCGGCTCGTCCTTGAGACCGGCGAGGCACCCGGTTTCGAGCCGGCCTGGCGCGTCTACGAGCGCGGCGGCTTCAAGGTATGCGGCGCCGTTCTCGACTATCCCGATTCCGGCTATTCCCGATTCTACGAGAAGAACCTCATCCGATGACCGATCTGACCAGACTGACCATTTCGCAGGCGCGCGAGAAGCTGCGCGGCAGGGAGATCAAGGCGGCTGAACTGACGGACGCCTATCTCGCGGCGATCGACGCGGCCAATCCGCAGCTCAACGCCTACGTGGCGGTCACCCACGACAAGGCGCGCGCCATGGCGGCGGCCTCCGACGAGCGGCTGGCCAAGGCAAAGGGCGGAGCACTCGAAGGCATTCCGCTCGGCATCAAGGACCTCTTCGCCACCGAGGGCGTGCACACGCAGGCCTGCAGCCACGTGCTCGACGGGTTCGAACCGCGCTACGAATCCACCGTGACGGCCAATCTGTGGGCCGACGGCGCGGTGATGCTGGGCAAGCTCAACATGGACGAGTTCGCCATGGGCTCGTCCAACGAGACGTCCTACTACGGTCCGGTCATTAACCCGTGGCGGCGTTCGCGCGCTGAGACCAGAGTCATG
>CATMOC010000313.1 GCA_950071955.1 uncultured Mesorhizobium sp.
TGTCGAGGCCGATCTCCCTGGCCACCGCTTCGCCCTTGCGCACCGCCTGCAGCACCTTGCCACCTTCGAGCAGGCCGACAGGCACCGCACGCGCGGCGCGCGATTCCTCGGCGCGCATCGTCCAGGAGCGGTAGCAGGTCTCCCCTATCGCGTCGAAAGTCTCGCCCGGCTTCAGGTCGCGCTTGGCGACGGCGCAGACTTCCGCGACCGGCCGCGGCAGCGGCACCATGTCGGGCCTGCCGGTCAGCATGATGCGCGCGGCAGTCAGCGGCACTTCCAGCGAGGTCAGATGGTAGGGCCGGTGAAACGCATAATACGGCCCCTTCCCAACGTGCAGATCGTCCATTCGCTCGATGATGCGCGGATGTGTGGCCTCGACCACCACGAAGACCCCGGGCGCGACGCCCTTGCCGATCGTGTAGTCGACCACGCCCTTGCGTGAGAGAACGCCTCCGTCCGCCCGCGGGATCAGCACCTTCGCCAGATCGTCGCGGCCGGCATTCGGGCCGTGCATGCCGGGCACGTCGGGCACGAGGCCGGTCGCGTTGGCGATCGCGCACATCTCGACCATGGTCTTGGACCCGTCCACGAACTCGACCAGCATGCGCGGGTTCATGTTGCGTCGTGTCGCCTCCTCGACATAGTCGTCAGGTACAGCGTCGTGGTCGAGCGGGTTGTTCTTGCCCTTGCCGGCCGACACGATCGTATAGCCGAGGGCGGACGCGAACTCGATCAGTTCCATGCACGAGGAAGGCTCGTCGCCGGCGCCGACGGAATAGATCACGCCCAGCCGGTCAGCCTGGTGCTTGAGGTAGGGGCCGATGGTGACGTCGGCCTCGACGTTCATCATCACGACGTGCTTGCCGTGCTCCATGGCCATGAGGTCGAAGTCGGCCGCCACGCCGGGCTTGCCTGTGGCGTCGATCACCACGTCGATCAGAGGGTTCGTCACGAGCAGTTCGTTCGACGTGATGCCGATCCGGCCGGCCTCGATCGCCGCGGTGAGACCGGACGCTGTATCAGCCTCGCGGGCCATCGCCTCGTCGCCGTAGGCGATGCGGATGGCTGCGCGGGCGGTGTGCGGACGGCGGGTCGAGATGGCGCAGATTTCGACGCCCTTCATCAGCATGCCCTGGGTCACCAGGTCGGTTCCCATCTCCCCGGAACCGATGACGCCGATCCGCACGGGGCGCCCCTCCTCGGCCCTGCGGGCGAGATCCCGGGCGAGGCCGGTCAATGCGACGTTGGTCATGCGGATTCCGGATATAGCGGTGTCATGGTGGGGCAGTTAGCAGATTTGCAGCTGCGATTGTCAAACGAACTGGGGAACGCCGCCCGACGGCACTTGTTTCCTCTCCCTGCTGTCGAGGATTGCGGCTATCACCCGGTCATGTCCGAAAAGATCCACCTTTTGATCGAACAGTGCGAGGCCGTCTGTCGCGAGGCGGCGTTGCGTGCAGGCGCGAGCGAGGCCGCGGCCACGGCGCTTGCCCGCGCGAGCGTGGCGGCGGATGCGGAGGGAAACCATGCTGTCGGGATGGCGCACCTGTCGCTCTATCTCGATGCCCTGCGCGAGGGCCGCATCGACGGCAAGGCCGTGCCGGAGATCGGGCGGCCGTTGCCAGCCGTCGTCCACGTGGATGCACGCGGCGGCACTGCCCATCTCGGCTTCGATCTCGCCTATGAAAAGCTTGTGGAGGCGGCACGAAGCTTCGGCATCGCCGTCTTCGCGCAGAAGAACGCATTCACCTGCGGATCCCTCGGCTATTTTGTGCAACGGCTCGCCGAAGATGGACTGGTGGCACTCGCGGCCACCAACGGTCCCCGGCTGATGACGGTTTCCGGCGCCAGGGAACCGGTCTACTGCACCAATCCGTTGGCCTTTGCCGCGCCGATGCCCGACGGCGACATGCTGCTCATCGACCAGGCGACCAGCCCGACGGCCTTCGCGAAGGTCAGGAGCGCCGCGGGCCGGGGCGAGGAGATACCGGAGGGCTGGGCGGTCGACGCCGAGGGGCGCCCGACCACGAGCGCGGCGGAGGCCGTGAAGGGCGCACTCGTGGCCTTCGGCGGTTCGCGCGGCGCCAACATCGCGCTGATGGTTGAGATCCTCGCGGCCGGGCTGACGGGTGCGAACTGGTCGCTCGACGCGCCCTCCATATCCGAAGGAGACCGCTCGCCGCGAACCGGACTGTTCGTCATCGCCATCGAACCGTCCGCCTTCGGTCAGGATTTTCCCGAAAGGCTCCGGACGCATGCCGGACGACTGGCGGCCAAGGGCGTGCACGTGCCGGGGCGCACGAAGGCCGCCGCCCGTTTGAGGGCACGCCAGGAGGGGTTGTCCGTCCCGCGTCATCTCTTCGAGAAAATCGAAGCCTGGGGGCGATCGTGAACCTTCGTTCCATTGGCAGTCGCGCCGGGAAGCGCCATAAGGGGTCCCGCATCCCCAGTCCCCGCCGATGACCCTTTCCCAGGACCAAGACATCCCTCGCCTTGCCCGACTGCCCTCGCCCCTGCAATGGGCGTTGCTGCTCGCGATCTCCGCCGCGATCTCGGCCGGGCTGGAACTGCTACGGCTGCCAGCCGCGCTTCTGGTCGGCCCGATGCTGGCCGGCGTCCTCTTCGGCGTCAACGGCGCGACGATCAGGCCGCCGGAGCAGCTCTTCGTGGCCGCCCAGGGCATCATCGGCGCGATGATCGTCGCGGCCATCCGGCCGGACATGGCGGGCGCGCTGCTGGACCAGTGGCCGATCATCCTGGGAGCCGTACTCGCAACGCTAGCCGCGTCGAGCCTCCTGGGCGCCATGGTGGGCCGCTGGGGATCGCTGCCTGGCACCACCGCTGTCTGGGGTTCCGCCCCGGGTGCCGCGAGCGCCATGGTCCTCATGGCAGACGCGTTCGGTGCCGATGCCCGCCTGGTCGCCTTCATGCAGTATCTCCGCGTGATATTCGTGTCGATTTCGGCGGCACTCATCGCGCGCATCTGGGTCGACGTGTCGGGCGTCGCGTCTCCACCCATCGAGTGGTTCCCGCCGCTGCTCCTGCCGGATCTTGCCACCACGCTCGTCGTGGCGCTCGCGGGCGCGTTCCTGGGAAAGCTGTCGCGTATCCCCGGCGGGACGCTTCTGGGACCGCTCGTCATCGGCGTACCGTTGCACCTCGGCGCGGGGCTCGACCTGCAACTCCCCGAATGGCTGCTCGCGGTAAGCTATGCCTTCGTGGGATGGTGGATCGGCCTGAAGTTCACGCGTCCGATCCTCGCCCACGCCGCGCGGACACTTCCGCAGATCCTCGCGGCGATCCTTCTGCTCATCGCCTTCTGCGCGGCCATAGGCGCGGCTCTGTCGTCTCTGCTAGGGGTCGATCCGCTGACCGCCTTCCTTGCCACCAGCCCCGGCGGAATGGACTCGGTCGCGATAATCGCGGCGGCCTCGCGCAACGTCGACATTTCCTTCGTGATGACGTTCCAGATGACTCGTTTCCTTATCGTTCTGCTGCTTGGCCCGCCGGTTGCGAGAATGATCGCCTCGCGGATGATCCGCCGCCCGCCTTGATGCGGTCGGGAGCAGTGTCTATGTGGCGGCGACATGAATCGCACCGCAGGGAATGCTTGGAAAATGTCCGGACCCGTCTCACGCTTCCTCGGCGACAGCCCGCTGCGAGTGCTCATCAAGCTCCTTGTGGTGTCGTTCATCGTCGGGTTCGTCATGAACATGTTCGGCTGGTCGCCACTCGACGTCTGGTACGCACTGCGTGAAGCCGTGCTCGACATCTGGCATCTCGGATTCGATGCGTTCGGCCGCTTCGCCGGCTACATCGTACTCGGCGCCGCGATCGTCATCCCCGCCTTCATCGTCCTGCGCCTGCTGAGCTTCAGGCGCTGACGGGCTCCGCAGCGCCGGCATCGGCGAATTCCGCCGCGACCTCGAACAGGATGGCGTGCCGTTCGGCGAGAGCGGGAACGTCGGTCGAATAGCCGCCGCCGATGACGCCGCAGACCGGTACGCCGCCGCGGCGGAAATGCCCGATCACTGCGGTATCCCTCCGGCGCAACCCGTCGTCGGTGAGCGCCAACTTGCCGAGACGGTCGGTCTCGTGCGCATCGACGCCCGCATTGTAGAAGACGAGGTCCGGCCGCGCGTAATCGGTGAGCAGCGGCAGGATTTGGTCAAGCTTGCGCAGATAGGCCTCGTCGCCGGTGCCGTCCGGCAGCGCGATGTCGAGATCGGAAGGGATCTTCCGGGCGGGATAGTTCCGCTCGCCATGGATGGAGAAAGTGAACACCCGCGGTTCGTCGGCAAAGATGTCGGCCGTGCCGTCCCCCTGGTGAACGTCGAGATCGACGACGAGCACGCGCCTTACCGCTCTCTCCGCCAGCAGCGCGCTCGCCGCGACGCCGACGTCGTTGAAGGTGCAGAATCCCGCGCCCTGCGCCCGCCTCGCATGGTGACTGCCGCCCGCCGTGTTGCAGGCGATGCCCATGGCAAGCGCCATCCTCGCCGCCAGCAAGGTGCCGGACACGGCCAGATGCGCGCGCCGGGCGATCCGTTCGTCGACCGGAAAGCCGATCTCCTTCTCGATCGGCGACGGCACCGATACAGAAAGCACCTGTTCGACATAGATCGGATCGTGCGCCAGCCCGAGGATCTCGGCACCGACGGGTTCGGGCACGTGCAGCGCGCCGTCGGCGGTCAACCCTCGCCGCTCCAGCGATTCCATGAGGAAGCGGTACTTGCCCATCGGAAACCGGTGATGGGCAGGAAATTTCGCGTCGTAGTCGGGGTGGTGGACGATATCGAGCGGCATCCAGCCTTAGCTAGGTCTCGTGCGCGAGGAAGAAAAGAGCGCACATACTATCGCGCCGCATCGCCGCACTCTAGAACCTCCCTGTCTCGTCGAAGGAACCCGGATGGAAGACGCTCTCGGCAAGCAGCCCCTCGAAGTCGCCCCTGTGCCTCGCGACGGCAATACCTTCATGGTGACGCATCGGCTCGTGCTCTCGATCGCGGTCCCGATGACGCTGGCATACCTGACAACTCCCCTTCTGGGCATCACGGACACCGCAGTGGTCGGCCAGTTCGGCGACGCCGCTCTTCTGGGAGGGCTTGCGGCCGGCGCGATCGTTTTCGATCTGGTGTTCGCTACCTTCAACTTCCTGCGGTCCGGCACCACCGGTCTGGTGGCCCAGGCCTACGGACGCGGCGACGGGCGC
>CATMOC010000314.1 GCA_950071955.1 uncultured Mesorhizobium sp.
ATCACGGGCTCGTCACCGAACAGGCGCGGGTCGTGGTGGAAAAGCCGATCGGCCGCAACCTCGCTTCCGCCCAGGCTCTCAACGACCAGATCGGGCAGGTTTTCGCCGAGCACCAGATCTTCCGTATCGACCACTATCTGGGCAAGGAGACGGTGCAGAACCTGATGGCGCTGCGCTTCGCCAACGCGCTCTACGAGCCCCTGTGGAACTCCGCCCATATCGACCACGTCCAGATCACGGTAGCCGAGACAGTGGGGCTGGAAGACCGGGTCAGCTACTATGACAAGGCCGGCGCCCTGCGCGACATGGTGCAGAACCACATCCTCCAGCTCCTGTGTCTGGTGGCCATGGAAGCACCGTCAAACATGGATGCCGACGCGGTGCGCGACGAGAAGCTGAAGGTGCTGCGCTCGCTGAGCCGGATCAACGGCAACGAAGCGAGCAAGCTCACCGTACGCGGCCAGTACCGGGCCGGCGCATCGGCAGGCGGCGCGGTGAAGGGATACGCCGAAGAGCTGCAGAACGGCGCCAGCCCGACGGAGACCTTTGTCGCGATCAAGGCTGAGATCGCCAATTGGCGTTGGGCAGGCGTCCCGTTCTATCTTCGCACCGGAAAGCGCCTCGCCACCAAGGCGTCCGAGATCGTCATCGAATTCAAGCCCATCCCGCACTCGATCTTCGGCGACCACGCCGGCATGGTCTATGCGAACCAGCTCGTGATCCGGCTGCAGCCGGACGAAGGCGTGAAGCAGTGGATCATGATCAAGGATCCGGGTCCGGGCGGAATGCGGCTGCGCCACGTTCCGCTGGACATGAGCTTCGCCCAGTCCTTCGCCGTGCGGAACCCCGACGCCTATGAAAGGCTTGTGATGGATGTGGTTCGCGGGAACCAGACGCTGTTCATGCGCCGCGACGAGGTCGAGGCGGCCTGGCGGTGGATCGATCCCATCCACGAGGCCTGGGAGGATTCCGGTCAGTCTCCCAATGGATACACCGCGGGAACCTGGGGACCGTCCGGATCGATCGCGCTGATCGAGAGGGATGGGCGAACCTGGCACGATCCGCAGTAGGATAGGAGCGCTCTTGTTGAACTGGAAGGAATTCGCATCGCCGGAGGCGTTGGCGCAGGCGCAGGCTGATGAGGTCGCGGGCTGGCTGTCGGATGCCATCGCCACAAAAGACGTTGCCTCCCTCGCCGTTTCGGGCGGCAAGACGCCCGCGCGGTTTTTCGAAGTTCTTTCCAGACGCGTGCTCGACTGGTCGAAAGTCACTGTAACGCTGGTCGACGAACGCTTCGTGCCGCCCACGTCCGACAGGTCGAACGAGAAGCTGACGCGGGAAACCCTGCTGCGCAACGAGGCCGCGAAGGCGCATTTCGTCCCCCTCTATTCCGAGGTGGACACGCCGGAAGCCGCGGCAGAGAAGGCAGAATACCGGCTTGTGGAGGTGCACTTTCCACTGGATGTCGTTGTCCTGGGGATGGGCACGAACGGGCACACCGCGTCGTTCTTCCCGGATGCCGAAAATCTCTCCGAGCTTCTGGATCCGAAAACCCCGCAGACCGTCTTGGCCGTGCATGCGGCGGGCGCCGGGGAGCCGCGCCTGACGCTCACCCTTCCGCGCATAGCCGAGGCGCGCCACCTCCTCCTGCACATCGAGGGCGGCGACAAGCGGGACGTCTTTGATCAGGAGATGTCGGCCGACACGCCGCGGCTGCCGATCCGTTTCGTCATGGATGCGGCCACGAGCGAGCCGAGCGTCTACTGGGCACCCACCAAGGAAAGCCAGCGATGACCGCCAGCAAAGCCATCGAAGCCATCACCACGCGTATCCGCGAGCGTTCGAGACCGCGGCGGGAGACCTATCTCGCGCGGGTCGAAGAGGCCGCTGGCAAGGGCGTGAACCGTTCCGTGCTCTCCTGCGGCAATCTCGCCCACGGCTTCGCCGCCTGCGGCGCGGGCGACAAGCAGGCGCTCGCCGGCGACCGGGTGGCGAATATCGGCATCATCACCTCCTACAACGACATGCTCTCGGCACATCAGCCCTTCGAGAGTTTCCCGGCCCTGATCAAGCAGGCGGCGCATGAGGCCGGCGGCGTGGCGCAGGTCGCGGGCGGCGTGCCGGCGATGTGCGACGGCGTCACGCAGGGTCAGCCGGGCATGGAACTGTCGCTGTTTTCGCGCGACGTGATCGCCATGGCGACCGCGGTCGGCCTGTCGCACAACATGTTCGACGCGGCGGTCTATCTCGGCGTCTGCGACAAGATCGTACCGGGCCTCGCGATCGGCGCGCTGACCTTCGGCCACCTTCCGGCGGTGTTCATCCCCGCAGGGCCGATGACCACTGGCCTGCCCAATGACGAGAAGGCGCGCATCCGCCAGCTCTTCGCCGAGGGCAAGGTCGGCCGCGCCGAACTGCTCGAAGCCGAATCGAAGTCCTATCACGGTCCCGGCACGTGCACCTTCTACGGCACCGCGAACTCCAACCAGATGCTCATGGAGATCATGGGCCTGCACACGCCCGGCGCCTCCTTCGTCAATCCCGGCACGCCTCTGCGGGACGCGCTGACGAAGGAAGCGGTCAAGCGGGCGCTGGAGATCACCGCGCTCCGCAACGACTACCGCCCGGTCGGGCGCATGATCGACGAGCGCTCCTTCGTCAACGGCGTGGTCGGGCTGCACGCGACCGGCGGATCGACGAACCATACGATCCACCTGATTGCCATGGCCGCGGCTGCCGGCATCTCCCTGACCTGGGAAGACATATCCGACATCTCGGACCATGTGCCGCTGCTGGCGCGCGTCTATCCCAACGGCCTCGCCGACGTGAACCACTTCCATGCCGCCGGAGGACTGGGCTTCCTGATCCGCGAACTGCTCGATGCCGGCATCTTGCACGAAGACGTCGAGACGATCTGGGGCCAGGGCCTGCGGCCCTATGCCGTCGAGGCCAAGCTCGCGCCTGACGGCACCGTCTGCCGCGATCCTGCGCCGGAAACGAGCGGCGACGAGAAGGTGCTCGTCCCGTTCCCGAAGGCGTTCCAGCCGACCGGCGGACTGATGGTGCTGACGGGCAACATGGGTCACGCCATCATCAAGACCTCGGCGGTAAAGCCGGAGCGTCGCGTGGTCGAAGCGCCGGCCGTCGTGTTCGACAGCCAGGAGGACCTGAACGCCGCCTTCAAGGCAGGCGAACTCGACCGCGACTTCGTCGCGATCCTCCGGTTCCAGGGGCCGAAGGCCAACGGCATGCCGGAACTGCACCGGCTGACGACGGTGCTGGGCGTGCTCCAGGACAGGGGCTACAAGGTGGCGCTCGTCACCGACGGACGCATGTCGGGCGCCAGCGGCAAGGTGCCGGCTGCGATCCACGTCACGCCGGAAGCGGTCGAGGGCGGGGTCATTGGCAGAATCCGCGACGGCGACGTGGTGCGCGTCGATGGCGAATCGCGCACGCTGCACGTGCTGGTGGACGACGCCGAAATGGCCGCCCGCCCGGCGCCTCAGCCTGACCTGACGGCAAATGGCTACGGACTCGGCCGCGAACTCTTCGCAGGCTTTCGCGCGCTTGCATCGCGCGCCGATCAGGGTGCCGGTGCGTTTGGTCAGGCTGCCTGAACGAAGAGGCGCTCGGAGCCACGCCGAATGTCTCCCGCCGCGAACCTCGTTGACGGCATCGCGGTTTCGGGCGTACTACCCCGCGCCATGTCCAAGATCGTGCTTCCCCTCCTGATTTCCGTCCTGCTCCTGTCGGGCTGCGGCGGCGGCTCGCCCTATCGCGTGGAAACGCGCGACCCCGGCGCCGTCAGGCAGGAGCAGGACATCGACACGCTGCTGAGGCAGGTCAAGCGCGAGCGGCAGATCAACGACACCCGCAGCGGCATGTAATCGATCAAGCACGACGGCAGGAAAATCGTCAGTAGGTCGTGCGACGTTCCTCGCTCGGCGGACGGCCGAATTGCAGCCGATAGCTCTGTGCGAAGTAGGAATGCGACGTGAAGCCCGTCGCGATGGCCACGTCCAGGATCGGCATGTTGGTCTGCCGCAGAAGCTCGCGGGCGCGTTCGAGCCTCAGCCGCATGTAATAGCGTCCGGGCGTCATGTTCAGATGGCGCAGGAAAAGCCGCTCCACCTGCCGCACCGACAGGCCGGCGGACTTGGCGAGTTGCACAGCGGAGAAGGGCTCGTCGAGGCTGTCGGCCATCACGGCGACGATCTTCTTCAACTTCTCGGACTTGCCGGTGAGATCGCGCTCGGGACCCACCCTCTGGCGGTCTGTGGTGCCGCGGATGCGCTCGTGGTGGAACTGGTTTGCCACCTCGTTGGCGACGTTGGCTCCGAAATCGGCGCGCACGATTTCCAGCATCAGGTCGATGGAGGTCGTCCCCCCGGCGCAGGTGTAGCGCTTGCGGTCGATCTCGTAGACGTTGCCCGTGCACTCGATGTCGGGAAACCGCTCCTGGAACCCGGCACGGTTCTCCCAGTGGATGGTGCAGCGGTAACCTTCGAGCTGCCCCGCCTCGGCAAGCAGGTACGAGCCGACCGACAGCGCCCCCAACGCCCCGCCGCGACGGCCCCAGGACCGCAGCGCGCCCAGAACCTTGCTCTTGCCGGGGAATTCGAGCGCAAGGCCGACGCAGACGAACAGGATGTCGGCGGGAGGCATGTCCGCGACCGCATAGTCGACCTTCAGCGGCAATCCGTTTGAT
Organism: uncultured Mesorhizobium sp.; assembly: GCA_950071955.1. Taxonomy (GTDB): domain Bacteria; phylum Pseudomonadota; class Alphaproteobacteria; order Rhizobiales; family Rhizobiaceae; genus Aquibium; species Aquibium pacificus. The sequence goes on from CATMOC010000314.1 coordinate 4,709, forward strand.
GCCATGACGGACTCGCCATCGGCCGAGATCGTCTTCCAGGCATAGTAGTCGCGGCCCACCAGCCTGTTGGCCGACCGGAACGTGTCGATCGCCGCCGACACATTCATCTGATCGAACTGCGCTCCTTCGGCCGGCGAATAGCCGAACAGATTGACGAAATGCTCGAGGTCGCGCGCATTGGTGCCGATGGGGGTCCAGGCGAAACCGTAATCGCCGCCCGGCAGAGCGCGGATACCGCGCTTGCGCACCTCGTGATAGACCCGGGCCGTGTTCTCCATCTTGCGGTACAGGTTCATCCCCTCGGCCACTTCCGCGGTGATGCCCCAATCGCTCGCTTCATAGGCGGTGGCGTAGATCGCCCCCGCCGCCGGGGCCAGGAAGATGTCTTTCTTCTTGGCTTCCAGCATGTCGATGGTTTTATTGGTGGCGTAATCGGCGTGATAGATGATGTTGATGCCGTGCTTGAGCGCCAGGCCCGATCGCGGCCGCACCTGCACC
>CATMOC010000315.1 GCA_950071955.1 uncultured Mesorhizobium sp.
GTACGGACCGCCAGGAACGCCGCCGCTATCGAAGACGCCATCGGTCTCGGCCCAGCCGTAGCCGCCATGTATACCGATGTAGACGCCCGTCCAGTCGTAGACCACGGGCGCTGCAACCGGCGCGACATAGGGTTCGACCACGTCCGCTGCCAAGGAGGGCCCTGCGAATCCAACAGCCGCGCCAAGCACCGCAAGTTTCGCAATCTCGCAAATCCTCGAATTCATTCCTGCATCCTCTCCATCAAGATCGACAGACCGGCCCCGCATTCCGAATCTGCTGAGTGACAAAAATAACAGCGTTGCCGACGCTCCCCTAGTGCGAAATTACAACACTCTCAGACCAAGTTCACAGTTGGTCGAGGGGGGCTCAACTACTGCTTCTTAACCTGTGTTAATATCTGCTATCTTCCGCGCCTGGGTTCCGACCACGCCTTGGCCGCCCACCGAGTCTCCCGGGCATGGAACCGAAGGCGCGCCCGTCCGTTGCAAATCAGGTACGGAACGAGCGCAAGGTTGACATTTTCCGCGCTGCACCGTAACGCCACCAGGAACCATTGGGCCGCTTGAGCCCGCGCGCAGCGCCCGCAGGGCGCGGTATAAATACCAAAGATAATCGAGAGATCGTGTCAGCAGACGACCAGAACGCTCAGGAAGCGGTAACATTTGCAGACCTCGGTCTGTCTCCCAAGGTATTGGCCGCCGTTACCGACGCAGGCTACACCACCCCCACCCCTATCCAGGCGGGCGCGATCCCGCATGCCGTGCAGGGCAAGGACGTGCTGGGCATCGCCCAGACGGGCACCGGCAAGACGGCAGCCTTCGTGCTGCCGATGATCACGCGCATCGAGAAGGGCCGCGCGCGGGCGCGCATGCCGCGCACGCTGATCCTCGAGCCGACGCGCGAACTCGCCGCGCAGGTGGAAGAGAATTTCATCAAGTACGGCAAGAACCATCGGCTCAACATCGCTCTCCTGATTGGCGGCGTGTCCTTCGACGAGCAGGAAAAGAAGCTGGAGCGCGGCGCCGATGTGCTGATCGCGACGCCCGGCCGGATGCTCGATCATTTCGAGCGCGGAAAGCTGCTTCTGACCGGCGTCGAGATCCTCGTCATCGACGAGGCCGACCGCATGCTCGACATGGGCTTCATTCCCGACATCGAGCGCATCTGCAAACTCATCCCCTTTACGCGCCAGACGCTGTTCTTTTCGGCCACCATGCCGCCTGAGATCACCAAGCTCACCGAGCAGTTCCTACAGGCGCCGGTGCGGGTGGAGGTGTCCAAGGCTGCCTCGACGGGCGTCAACATCACGCAGCGCCTCGTCAAATCCGGCAACAAGGGCTGGGACAAGCGCGAGGCCCTACGCAACCTGATGCGCGAGGAAGACGCCACTCTCAAGAACGCGATCATCTTCTGCAACCGCAAGGTGGACGTCTCGGAGCTTTTCCGGTCGCTCGTGCGCCACGGCTTCGATGCAGGCGCCCTGCATGGCGACATGGACCAGCGCGCGCGCATGGCCATGCTGGCGGGGTTCCGCGACGGCAAGCTGCGCTATCTGGTGGCCTCCGACGTCGCCGCGCGCGGGCTCGACATTCCCGACGTCAGCCATGTCTTCAACTTCGACGTTCCGATCCATGCCGAAGATTACGTCCACCGCATCGGTCGCACGGGACGCGCCGGCCGCCTTGGAAAATCCTTCACGATCGTGACGAAATCGGACGCGAAGTACCTTGACGCGATCGAGAAGCTGACCGGCAACAAGATCGAATGGCACGACGGCGACCTGTCGACCGTTGTACAGAGCGAGGGCGAGGACGACGCTCCGCGGCGCGGCCGCGGCGCGCCCAAGCGAGGTTCCCGCAAGGAAGAGAGCGGGCGTCCGCGCCGCGCCCGTGCGTCGGAGAAGCCGATCCGTAACCCCGTCGCGGATGTCGTGGAAGAAGCGGTCATGCAACCCCCCGCTCCCACTGCTCCCGCCGAGACGCAATCCCCGCCGCCCGCCCAGAAAGTTCGCCGCGAGGAGATCCGGTCGCAGAACGCGCGCCGCAAGGATGCGCCGGTGGAACGGCCCGAGCCTCGTCCGGCGGAAGAACGCGCAACCGCGAACACCCATCGCGGGCGGCGCAAACCCGACGACATGGCCGATGGCACCGTCGGTTTCGGCGACGACATGCCGGATTTCATGAAGGTCGCCGTGAAAGTGTGATTGTCCGGGTCCGCGCTCTCGCGGCCCCACAGCCCGCCTTTCGCCAGGCCGAACACGTCCTTTCCTGGCCCATCACCATTGCGTCGCTGGCGGTAGATAATGCCTCGCCGCTTTCCCATCGTTCCGGACGATAGGGGCGCGTTGCGTCCGGGAGGAAGACTTGACCCACACCGCGGCCGCAGACAGCCATGCGCCGGACGGCAGCCATGCTTGGTTCCGTCTCGGCATCTGCATGCTGCTCGGCACAATCGGCAGCGTGGGCATGTGGGCGATCGTGGTCATCCTGCCCGCAGCGCAGGCGGATTTCGGCGTCAGCCGCGGCGAGGCATCCCTCCCCTACACGCTGACCATGGTCGGTTTCGCCATCGGCAACGTGGTGATCGGCCGCTTCGTCGACCGCATGGGCGTGGTGGTTCCGATCTCGGTGGCGGCGGTGATTTCGGCGGTTGGCTTCGTCGCAGCCGGACTCGCGCCGAGCAACTGGATGCTCGCGGCCGCGCAACTCCTGATCGGAATCGGAACCGCGGCGACCTTCGGGCCGCTGATGGCGGACGTGTCGCGCTGGTTTGAGCGGCACCGCGGCATCGCGGTCGCAGGGGCGGCGAGCGGCAACTACATCGCCGGCACGATCTGGCCCTGGGTCGTGACCTGGGGAATGACGACGGAAGGATGGCGCGTCACCTGCGCCGCCATCGGCGTCTTCTGTCTCATCACCATCGTGCCGCTGGCACTCTTCCTCAAAGCGCGGCCGCCGGAGACCGATGGCGGCAGTGCCGGGACTGCACCGCAGCCCAAGTTCAAGATCGACCTCTCGCCGCGGGCACTGCAATGGCTGCTGATCGTCGCCGGCGTCGGCTGCTGCGTGGCCATGTCGATGCCGCAGGTACACATCGTCGCCTACTGCGCGGATCTCGGCTACGGCGTGGCGCGCGGCGCGGAAATGCTGTCGCTGATGCTCGCGGCCGGCATCGTCAGCCGTCTGCTCTCCGGCGTCGTGGCCGACCGCATCGGCGGGGTGAAGACGCTGCTCATCGGCTCGGTGCTGCAGGGTTTGTCGCTGCTGCTCTACATTCCCTTCGACGGTCTCGTCTCGCTCTACGTCGTCTCGTTCATCTTCGGCCTTTCGCAGGGCGGCATCGTGCCGTGCTACGCCATCATCGTGCGGGAGTACCTGCCGCCGCGCGAGGCCGGCGAGCGCATCGGGATCGTCATCATGGCGACAATCGTGGGCATGGCCCTCGGCGGCTGGCTGTCGGGCGTGATCTACGACATCACCGGCTCCTACGCCGCCGCCTTCATCAACGGCATCGGGTGGAACGTGCTCAACGTTTCGGTGATGCTGTTGATCCTGACGCGGACGCGCCGGCGCCGCGAGGCTTTCGCCTGATCAGAACGCCTTGAAGGTCAGCGTCGTGAGGGTCCGAAAGATGCCCGGTACGTTGGCGACGTTCTCGTCGATGAACTTGCCGATGTCGACGCTGTCGTCGATGTAGAGCTTCATCAAGAGGTCGTAGTCGCCGCTGGTGGAATAGAGTTCCGACGCGATCTCGCGCTCGAAGATCGCGTCCGCGACTTCGTACGTCTTTCCCGGATGGCACTGGACCTGGACGAATACGGCTCTCATTCGCACTCCATCTATCGCATGTGACCGGCCTGGCCGGCTTGCCACCGACCTTCCGCCCTGCGCCCTAGCCTGTCAACAAGGTGCGCGTCAGCGCATGGGTCGGATCGGCCAACCCGTCGATGACGTTGAAATGGTGGCGGTCGGGCTCTTCCACGCAGGACGTCTCGGCGCCGCAGCCGATCCACGCATTGGCAAGCAGCGCATTCTGGCGGATGAACTCCGAGCGCTCCCCCGCCCCGACCCAGCAGCAGATGCGGGCGCCGGGCGCCGGTTCGAGCAGCGCGGGGCTTTCCGAAAGCGCTTCGCCATCATCGATGTGCAGGGTCTGGTTCTGCTCGATGCGCATGATCGGACGCAGGTCGTGCACGCCGGAGATGGACACGACGTTGCGCAGCCGCGAGCGCGTGGCCTCGGAAAGAGGCGTATCGGCGCAGACCATGCGCGAGACGAGGTGGCCGCCGGCCGAATGTCCTGTCAGGAACATGGGACCGTCGATCTCGCCGGCAGCATGCTCGATCGCGCGGCCGATCTCCCGCGTGATGCCGGCGATGCGGATATCAGGGCAGAGCGTGTAGGACGGCATCGCCACCGCGAAGCCACTGTCGACGCTTCCCTTTGCCAGGTGCGACCAGAAGCTGCGGTCGAAGCGCAGCCAGTAGCCCCCGTGGACGAAGACGACGAGGCCCTTCGGCGCGCCGTCGGGAAGGAAGAGATCGTAGGCGTTGCGTTCCCGCTCCCCGTAGCGGACGCCGAGACGGGCGCGGCCACTGGCCTCCATCTCGTCCCGGTAGGTCTTCGCCGGCACGATCCATGCATCGGGCCATCGATCACCTCCCGGAATGTTCGGGCCGTTCGCGTAGGCGTCGTTCCAGTCGGCAATGCGGCGGTAGATCATCGGCGGCCTCCTCCACGGCTTCTAAGCAGGCGCAACGCATCGGGCAAGCCGTGCCGGCATAAACGCCGCATCATAGCGCCAGTGCCGTCTCCTGTTTGATATCCTTCAGCACCAGGTTCGTGCGGACGTTGGCGATGCCCGGCAGGCGGAACAGGAAGCCTTCGAGGAAATCGTTGTAGGCGGCGAGATCGGCACAGACGATGCGCAGGTGATAGTCCGCCTCGCCGGTCGTCGCGAAACAGTCGAGCACCTCCGGCCGGCGCTTCACTTCCGCGATGAACGTGTCGACGTGGTTGTGGTCGTGGCGGGTCAGCGAGACGTGGACGATCGCGTGGAAGCCCATGCCGACCGCGGCGGCATCCACGATGGCGCAGTAACGGCGGATGATGCCAGCCTCCTCCAGCGCCTTCACGCGCCGCCAGCATGCCGAGGCCGACATTCCCGCGATGTCGGCAAGCTCCTGGTTGGAGACGCGGCTGTCG
>CATMOC010000316.1 GCA_950071955.1 uncultured Mesorhizobium sp.
GGTCCAGTTCAGCGCGACGAGACGCTCGATGGCGCGCCACAAATCGACCGGATTGAGCTGCTCGTGCGTGATCGAGGTGGCCAGCGAGCGCATGGCGCCGCCGTCCTCGGCGCGAGGCACGACCAGCACCGCGATCTCTTCGAGACCGGCGACGATCGCCTGCTTGGCGCGGCGATGACCCTGGTCGATGACGAAGCCGTTGCCGTCATCGGCTTCGGCGAAGACGATCAGCGGCTCGACAACGCCGATGGCCTTGATCGTCGCCAGCAGCAGCGCGTCGGCCTGAGGGCTGGACTTGGAGCGGCGCGCCTTGTCGGGATTGTCCTTGAGCGAGCGCGGATCGACGAACTTCAGTTCCATGGGAATGCTCCTTCGAAGGGTTGCGGACGCGGCCTCTTCGCCGGTCCTTTTCCGTCTTCTTTCCGAAAACATCCCCCGGCCCGCGGAGCGGGCGGGCCGGTGCAATTGCCAGGTGAGCATCCCTGCCCGGCAGGCCAAGCGGGGCTTTCAGCCCTGCGCCGGACGACGCGGCCGGGATTGCGAGGCTGGCGGTTGAGCGTCAGCGCCGCCGGTCCGACCGATCAGCGACGGGTTTTCCTTGCCTCCATTTTCCTTTCCCGATCCTGTCCAAATCTGCACGGCAGAGCGCTCACGCCCTGATGGCGCTTGAAACTTGCGTATATTATGGCAATATACACCGATGATCGAATGGGAACGGATTGCCGGCTTCGACTGGGATGCGGGCAACGCCCGCAAGAGCATCGACAAACACGCCGTCAGCCAGGCCGAGGCGGAACAGGTCTTCTTCAACGAGCCGTTGCTGACTGTTTCCGACGCAAAGCACAGCGCCAACGAGCAACGAATTCATGCTCTGGGGCGCACCGATGACGGAAGGCTGCTGCACGTCACCTTCACGCTTCGGGACAAGGACACCAAGATCCGGATGATCTCCGCCCGGGATATGAGCCGCAAGGAGCGAGGCTACTATGACCAAGACAGCTAAGCCGGTACCGACCTTTGCATCGGAGGCCGAGGAGCGCACCTTCTGGGAGGCCAACGACTCCAGTGAGCATGTCGATTGGAGCAAGGCGGAACGGGTCCGCCTGCCCAACCTCAAGCCATCGTCGACCTCGATCTCGCTGCGATTGCCCAATGCCCTGCTCGAACGGATCAAGGTCGCGGCGAACAAACGCGACGTGCCCTATCAGTCCCTTATCAAGACCTGGCTGTCCGAGAAGATTGACGCCTCTCGAAGCTAGGGGGGCTCACGCCGCCTGTACGTCGGCCGCCCTGGTGCGCTCCACGTCCTGCGACAAGGAGTTCTCGATCTCGGCAAGCTGCCGGCGCTTGCCGGCCAGCTCGTCCGAAAAGGCAAAGGCACCGCCCTCGCGCGCGCGATAGGACGCCAGGCGCCGCTCGGCGTCAGAGAGGCGATGCCGATATCGCTCCTGCTCCTCCTCGAAGCTAGCAAGGACATGCTCGAGCCGGGCGATCGCACCGAGCGGCGGCGTGGTGACCGGCAACTCGATTTCGGTCTCGGCGCCGGTGCGCACCAGCATGGTGGCGTAGCGATAGCCATCCTGACCGAAGCGCTCGCCGGAGTAGCGAAGGTCGAAGCCGCCGATCGCGGCGATCGTGCGGGTGCCAGTGTTCTGAAGCTGCACGAGAGTCAGGATCTCGGTCATCAGGCCGCGACCGGCGAGTTTTCGCTCGATGAATGTCTCCTTGCCGACGCTCATGCGGAACGCATCGCCCGTCGTTGGAACGAGGCGCGCGAGGTCCTGGCCGATCTCGCCAATGCGGCGCGTCGAGTATTCGATATCGCGCTCGGCATCGCGGATCTGGCGGCGGATGGCGAACTGGTCGTCCTGGTGCGCGGACCGGAGCCGTTCGAGCCGCGCGATGTCGGCTTCAAGGCCCGCCTTCTGCATCAGGCGTGGATCGCCCGAGGCGATAGCCTTGGCCATGGCGAACTGGTTGGCCTGTCCCTCACCGAGGTCTTCGAGCCGGCGAACGGACGTGGCGCCCGACAGCGCCGCGGCGATGAAGCGGGCCTTGCGCTCATTGTTCTGCCACATCTGCGCGTCCATCGAGCCTTCCGTGGCATAGGCGAAGATGTCGACGACATCGTGCTGGTTGCCTTGGCGCAGGATGCGCCCCTCGCGCTGCTCGATCTGCGAGGGCAGCCACGGCACATCGAGATGGTGCAGAGCCTTGAGCCGGAGCTGGGCGTTGACGCCGGTGCCCATCGTGTCGGAGGAGCCGATGAGGAAGCGGACCTTGCCGGCACGCACATCGCCGAACAGGCGCTGCTTGGCCTCGGACTTCTTGAAGTCCTGCATAAAGGCGATCTCGGACGCCGGGACGCCCATGCGCACGAGCTCGTCGCGGATCCAGCGATAGGCGGAGAAGCCCCGCGTCTTCTCGACACTGATCGTGCCGAGATCGGAGAAGATCATCTGCGCGGCGCCGGTCAGCTCGAATGGCTTGCCGTCAGGGCGGACATAGGCGCTGTCGGCCGTCTCCTGCCAGATGCGGTAAGCATTGGCGACGAGGTTGTTGAGTTTGTTGTCCGGCTCATTGTCATTGTCGGGATCGACGAGGCGCAAGTCGATCGCGGCGTGGCGGCCATCGGTGATGACCGAGAGCAGGATATCGTCGCCCGGCTCGGGCGGACCTTCGCGCTGCTCGATTGCCTTGATGCGTTGATCGAGGAGGGCCTGGTAGCGCTTGAAGGCCGCCGAAGGTTTTGAGGTCCTGATCTGGCGCGTGCCGGTCGAGAGCGCCGGCACCTTCACGTAGGCGCGCAAATCCTCGGGCATGACCACATCCGCGAAGCTGCGGAACATGGCGATGAGCTCGGGCACGTTGACGAAGGTGGCGAAGCGCGTCACCGGCTTGTACTTGCCGTTCGGCTGCAGTTCGAGCTCGGTGGTGACGTCGCCGAAGGTCGAGGCCCAGGCATCGAACTCGTGCAGTCCGCGCCCGGACAGCGCCGCGTAGCCGAGGTAACGCTGCACCGAGAACATCTCGCCCAGCGTGTTGGTGATCGGCGTGCCGGAGGCCAGCACGAGCGCCCGACCGGGATTCTTCGTCTCGATGAAACGGGACTTCACATAGAGGTCCCAGGCGCGCTGCGAGCCGTTGGGGTCGATCCCCTTCAGCGTCGACATGTTGGTGGCGAAGGAGAGTTTCCTGAACTCCTGCGCCTCGTCGACAATGATCTGGTCGACGCCGATCTCCGAGATGGTGAGCAGGTCGTCCTTCCGTGTGGCCAGAGACTCCAATCGTTCCTTCAACCCCTCTTTCAGCCGTTCGAGGCGCTTGCGCGAGACGCGGTCGCCGCTCTCGACCTTGGTGAGCAGGACCTCGTAGAGCTCGAGCTCGTCCTGGATCATTTGGCTCTCGAAGGCCGATGGGACCGAAATAAAGCGGAAGGCCGAGTGGGTGATAATGATGGCGTCCCATGTCGCGGTCGCCGCACGACTGAGAAAGCGGTGCCGCTTGTCCTTGGTGAAGTTCGTCTCGTCGGCGACAAGGATGCGGGCGGTCGGATAGAGCGTCAGGAACTCTCGTGCCGCCTGTGCCAGGCAATGGCCGGGAACGACCATCATGGCCTTGGCGATGAGGCCGAGCCGCTTCTGCTCCATGACGGCTGCGGCCATGGTCATGGTCTTGCCGGCGCCGACGGCGTGGGCGAGATAGGTCGAGCCGGCCGAGATGATGCGCCAGATGCCGCGCTTCTGATGCCCATAAAGAGAAAAGGCGCCAGAGGCGCACGGAAGAACGAGATGGTCGCCGTTGAATTTTCTCGGGGCGATGTTGTTGAAGCGGTCGTTGTAGATCCGAGCCAGCCGGTCGGTCCGGTCGGCATTGGACCAGATCCAGGTCTGGAACGCCGTCTTGATCTTGGTGAGCTTTTCCTTGGCCGCTTCGGTGTCTACGACATTGAGCACGCGCCGCTCGGCTTGGCCGTCCCTGATGGTGTCGAAGATCTGCGGCACGCGGCTGTTGAGCGCATCGGCGATGAGCTCGCCGGCGTGCCGGCGGTCGGTGCCCCATTCCGAGGTGCCAGCGGCCATGTAGCCGAGCTGGCGAGCCTCGACGGTCCACGACGCCAGTTCGGGCATGTGATGGATGCGGATTTCGGCGCCCATCGTCTCCTTCACGAAGGCGACGACATCGGCAGCAGGAATCCAGGGGGCACCGAGACGGGCGGTAATGTCGGACGGGCCGAGATCGGCCGGCTGGACCGCGACAAGCGCGCGGACGTTGCGTTCGAACGCCGGATCGAGCGCTGCGGCGGCTTCGGCGGCCCTGAGCTTGTCGCGGAAGTGGCCGGAGAGATAAGCGTCATCGGTCTGCCAGGCGCCGGTCTCCGGGTCGCGGAAGATGGCGTCGCCCAGATCGGCGATGACGATCTCGGGATCGACATGCAGCAGCTCGGCGATGTGATCGATGTCGACATGGCCGCGCTCGTTGAGCACCACGGCCAGGGCATCGGTGGCCGAATTGATGAGCGGCGCCGAAGGCGGCGCGATGACCGGCGCGGTGAAGATGGGCCCGGGGCGCGCAGTGTCTGTCTCGACGTCATAATCCTCGATCGAGGCGACCAGCCAGCAATCGGGATCGTCGAGGAACCGGGCGAGATTCGGCCGGCGATGCGTCTCGCGCACCTCGCCGGTTTCTGGATCCTTGGCTGTAGAGACGATTGTGGTGTTGATCGGACCGAAGGCGCGTACGAAGTTCGACCAGGCGATGCGCAGCTTGACCTGCGCCGGCTTCCACGGCCGATCGAGCTCTTGGCACCTCAGCACCTCGCGCACGGCGTCGCGGATCGGGATCATCTTGCGGATGATGCGGGCGTGCTTGTCGGGCACGCCATCGGCGCCGCCACCCTTGCGTATGCAGATGGTCACCGGCGCACCATCGACCATCTGCATCAGCGCCGTGTTTTGGCCGATGAAGTAGCTGCCTTCACGGATGCCGCTCTCGTCAGCGGCGCGGTCATCGCCGGCATCGGTGACGTCGATGGTGTTGGTATCGATGGCCTCCGGCTCGCCGTCATAAATGACCTCCGGAAGAAGAGAGATCGTCGCGGAAAGCGCCTCCGCGAGATCCACGCCCGGACGCGGCAGGCAGGTGTAAGTTTCACCGAAGGGCCCGGACGTCGTGGCGTGCGTGCCGAGCACGAAATCGGG
>CATMOC010000317.1 GCA_950071955.1 uncultured Mesorhizobium sp.
GCATTACGTGCGCTACGACGAGAGTTCGGCGACGCGGGCGGCGGACATGGCCGCTTCGCCACCGCCGCGCTGAATTATTCCGACCGGCGAAAAAAATCTTCCCGAACAGCCCGAATCCCGGTTTTCAGCGGGACGTTTTTTGCTATGAGTAGGGTGCCGGCGGTTTCTGGTCCGACCAGATAAGGGTTGGCGAGGGAGATGTCGCCGCGTCGCAAGAAGCGCGGCGGGAGGAGAAACGCATGTATCTCGGGCTCGACCTCGGAACGTCGGGGGTCAAGGCGCTCCTCATTGATGGCGAGCAGCGCATCGTTGCTTCGGCGACCGGCGCGCTCGACGTTTCGCGGCCGCATTCCGGCTGGTCGGAGCAGGATGCAGCCGACTGGATCCGTGCGACGCGCGAGGCGGTCGGTTCGCTGAAGGCTTCGCACGGGCGCGAACTCGCGGCGGTGAAGGGCATCGGCCTATCCGGCCAGATGCACGGGGCGACGCTTCTCGACGCCGTCGATCAGCCGCTCCGCCCCTGCATCCTCTGGAACGACACGCGCAGCCACGAACAGGCCGCCCGCCTCGATGCCGACCCGCGCTTCCGCGCCGTCACCGGCAACATCGTCTTCCCCGGCTTCACGGCACCGAAGCTCGTCTGGGTGAAGGACAACGAGCCGGACATCTTTGCCAAGGTCGCGAAAGTGCTGCTGCCGAAGGACTATCTGCGGCTCTGGCTTACCGGCGAGCACATCTCGGAGATGTCGGATTCGGCCGGCACATCCTGGCTCGACGTGGCACAGCGCCGGTGGTCGGGCGAACTTCTCGCGGCGACCGGGCTCGACGAGAACCACATGCCGTTGCTGGTGGAGGGGACCGAACAAGGCGGCACGCTTCGCGACGAACTCGCTTCGGAATGGGGCATGGGCGCCGGCGTGGTCGTGGCGGGTGGCGCCGGCGACAACGCGGCGTCGGCCTGCGGCATGGGCACAGTCGGGCACGGCCACGCCTTCGTCTCGCTCGGGACCTCCGGCGTGCTGTTCGCGGCGACCGACAGCTATCTCCCAAATCCGGAAAGTGCGGTCCACACCTTCTGCCACGCCCTGCCGGACACCTGGCACCAAATGGGCGTGATCCTCTCGGCCACCGACTCGCTGAACTGGCTTTCGCATGTTACCGGGCGCAACGCGGGCGACCTCACGCAGCTACTCGGCGACGACCTCAAGGCGCCGACGGGCGTGACATTCCTTCCCTACCTTTCCGGCGAGCGGACGCCGCACAACGATGCCGCAATCCGCGGCGCCTTCGTTGGGCTCGGACACCAATCCGGACAGGCGGAGCTGACCCAGGCGGTGGTCGAGGGCGTCGCCTTCGCGTTACGCGACAATCTGGAGGCGCTGAAGGCCGCCGGGACCACGCTTGAGCGCGTCACCGCCATCGGCGGCGGGTCGCGGTCGCGCTACTGGCTGAAGGCGATCGCCACGGCACTCGGCGTTCCGGTCGACATCCCCGCAGACGGCGATTTCGGCGCGGCCTTCGGCGCGGCGCGGCTCGGGCTGATTGCAGCCACCGGCGCCGACCCGCTGGCGGTCTGCACTGCGCCGGCGACGGCCGAGACCGTCGAGCCGGACGCCGGCCTCACCGAGGCCTATGCCGACGCCTACCAGCGCTTCCGCGCACTCTATCCGGCGATACGGGGGGCGATGTGATCGCTGCCGCCCCCCGATGCGTGCTATTGCGCGGGAACCTTGTCGAGGAAGCCGATCACCTCGGCGAGGCGCCCATCCCGCACATGGCAGACGTCGGTTCCTTCGATCGGGGCTTCCGCGCCGTCCGGCCCGAGGCTCCAGGAGAAGCGGACATGGGTGGCATGGCCGTCGGGCTGACCCTTCACGGTGAAGCGGAAGCCGGGAAAGCGCTGCTGAACGCCCGTCACGAGCGCGTCGAGGCCGGCATGGCCGTCTCCCTGCATCAGCGGGTCGCGATAGACTACATTCTCGGAAAACAGCGCCGCGATCCTGCGGCTGCGCGCGTTCGCATCGGTCTCGTTCCACACGGCGACATAGTCCTCGGCGATCGTCCTGGGGTCGGTCATTGTCGTTCTCCTTCTCAAGTGCGACTGAACGCGACCGTTTTCGCGCGGCGCCGCGGCGCAACCAACTACCCGCGGCGTAATGGCCGCGGATCCTTCCAGGCCGGCTATGTGCCGGCGAACAACAGTGAGGAGAGCTGACGTGAGCACCGGTTTCTTCGGCGATATCGCCAAAATCGAGTTCGAGGGGCCGGACAGCGCCAATCCGCTCGCCTACCGCTTCTACGACAAGGACGAAGTCGTGATGGGCAAGCGCATGGAGGACCATCTGCGCTTCTCGGTCGCCTACTGGCATTCCTTCGCATGGCCGGGCGGCGACCCGTTCGGCGGCCAGACCTTCGAGCGGCCCTGGTTCCCGAAGGCCGGCGGCACCGACACGATGGAGCTTGCACGGCTGAAGGCCGACGTCGCCTTCGAGATGTTCTCCGCGCTCGGAACGCCCTTCTTCTGCTTCCACGACGCCGACGTGCGCCCCGAGGGCGCGTCGCTGAAAGAGAGCATTTCGCGGCTCGACGAGATCGCCGACTATTTCGGCGGCAAGATGGAGGAGACCGGCGTCAAGCTGCTCTGGGGCACGGCCAACCTCTTCTCGAACCGCCGCTACATGGCCGGCGCCGCGACCAATCCGGACCCGAACGTCTTCGCCTATGCCGCCGCGACGGTGAAGAGCTGCATCGACGTGACCAAGCGCCTCGACGGCCAGAACTACGTGCTGTGGGGCGGCCGCGAGGGCTACGAGACGCTGCTCAACACGGACCTGAAGCGCGAGATGGAGCAGGCTGGGCGCTTCCTGGCCATGGTGGTCGACTACAAGCACAAGATCGGCTTCGAAGGCACGATCCTGATCGAGCCGAAGCCGCAGGAGCCCACCAAGCACCAGTACGACTACGATGTCGCGACCGTCTACGGTTTCCTCCGCAAGTTCGGGCTGGAGAACGAGATCAAGGTCAACATCGAGCAGGGCCACGCCATCCTGGCCGGCCACTCGTTCGAACACGAACTGGCGATGGCCAACGCGCTCGGCATCTTCGGCTCCATCGACATGAACCGCAACGACTACCAGTCGGGCTGGGACACCGACCAGTTCCCCAACAACGTGCCGGAGATGGCGCTCGCCTACTACCATGTCCTGCAGGGCGGCGGCTTCACCACGGGCGGCACCAATTTCGACGCCAAGCTGCGCCGCCAGTCGCTCGACTCCCAGGATCTGCTCATCGCCCATATTGGCGGCATGGACTGCTGCGCCCGCGGCCTCAAGGCGGCGGCCCGGATGGTCGAGGACAAGGCGCTGTCCGGTCCGCTCGAGGAGCGCTATGCCGGCTGGAACTCGGGCGAGGCGAAGGCGATGCTCTCGGGCAACGGCACGCTCGAGCAGATCTCCGAGCACGTGCTGTCGAACGGCATCGAACCGCAGCCGAAATCGGGCCGGCAGGAGTACCTGGAAAATATCGTCAACAGGTACGTTTGATCTAGCAGCCGCCGAGGCAGCTATGCCAGCAGGATGACGAAGCCCCAGAGCAGCACGAATGCCGCGGCAACGAAGGCGGCGTCCATGCGCGAGAAGAGCGGAGCGTTCGCGATCGTGCGTGATCGCGCGCCGAGTCCGCGCAGCTCCATGGAAATGGCGGCGCGGGTCGCGCGGCGTATGGCGTAGGCGAGCAGGGGAATCAGCAGCGACGCTGCCTCGACCGGGCCGGGGATGCGTCGGGGCGGGCGGCCGCGCCGCATGGCGCGCGCCAGCCTGATCCGCTGCGCCTCGCCTGCGAGGTCCGGTACCAGGTTCACCGCACTGAAGAGCGCGAAGCCGAGGCTCGGCGGGAGCCGCCACGAGGCCATCAGCGCTTTGATGAAGGCGCCAGGATCGGTGGTCAGGGTGAAGACGGCGGAGATCATTCCGCAGGCGACAGCGCGCAGGAAGAGCACCACGCCGGCCGAGAGCGCCTCCGAGCCGAGTGGAGCCTCCTCGGCCATGCGCTGGGCGAAGCCGCCGTCCTCGCGGAACAGCAGGCTGGTCGTCAGGAAGCCGAAGCCGAACAGGGCGAAGGGGACCATCAGCAGCATGACGAAGACGGGCGAGCGCCGTTCGAGCACGATGAGGATCGCGGCGGCGACGAGGATCGCCACGACCTGGAAGCGCGCGTCGAAGACGAGGATGGACGCGGCCAGCCAGGCCATGCAGACAACGAGCTTGGCAAGCGGATGGACGCGGCTCAGCATGGCGCGTGGCGCCCGAGCCAGCGCATCGCGGGCATGACGGCGGGCTCGCGCAGCCCGGCGCCTTCGAGCAGCGCGCGGTCCGCTGCGACGGCGTTCATTGACTGGTCCGCGATGATTGTCCCGTCGCCGACCACGATCGCGCGCCGGCAAGTTTTCAGCGCGAAGTCCATGTCGTGCGTGACGATCGCGATGGCCCGGTCGGCAGCGGCGAGCGCGGCGATCCGCCGGGCGAGGGCGTCGACGCCAGCCGCGTCCAGCCCGGCTGTCGGCTCGTCGAGGACGAGCAGCGGCCAGCGGTCGGTCGCGGCGAGGCAGAGCAGGGCGAGCCGGCGCTTTTGCCCTTGAGAAAGCTCGAAGGGATGACGCTGCGCCAGCCCTTCCAAGCCCCATGCATCCAGCAGGTGTTCGGCTTCTCTCGAAGCTCTGGCGGCCGACGGTACGTCGGCCGCCAGAGCTTCGGCGACCTCGTCGAGCACCGAGCCGGCGATGAGCTGACTTTCCGGGTTCTGGAAGGCCATGCCGGCTGGCTGTCCCTCGCGCCGGCCCGCCTTCAGCCGAAGCAGGCCCGCGAGGCTTGCCGCGAGCGTCGATTTGCCGGCGCCGTTGCGACCGAGGATCGCCACCGTCTCGCCGCGGCGAACCGACAGCGTTATGCCTTCGAGGACGGTCGGGCCGAACAGCGGCGCGCAGGCGGCGCCGAACAGGCCCGCGACGACCTCGCCGGGTTCTGCTTCCGGGACCGGCAGGGTTCGGCCGGCGACGAAGCGCGACACCGCGCCGATGGCTGCCTTGCGGGTGCTGGCCGGCGGTGGATCGATGGCCCGTAGCGCGTCGTCGACAGTCAGGGGCGGCGTTTCCGCCATGAGGCCGGCCTCCGCCAGCATCGCGTCGAGCTCCGCCGCCGCCGG
>CATMOC010000318.1 GCA_950071955.1 uncultured Mesorhizobium sp.
CGCCTCGTAGTAGTAGTAGATCGAGCCTTCCATGCCCGGCACCTTCTTGTAGGCGGCCATGGCGGGCAGGATGTTCCCGCCGGTCGACAGTTCGATGCCGTAGCGGGCCGGGTCGGCGGAGACGAGCGGAGTCAGGGCGTCGATACCGGCGACGTAGATGTAGATGACCTTGCGGCCCTCCTTGTCCTTCAGGGCGTTGAAGAGACGCTCGATCGTCGCGGTAAAGTCGGTGGTCTGCTGCGGCACGTATTCTTCCGCCACCAGATTCGCGCCCGTGCCTTCGAGCGCGCGCTTGAAGGAGGCGATGCCGTCGCGGCCGAAGGCGTAATCCTGCGCCAGCGTCGCCACGAAGAGCTTGTCGTCGGGGTTGAGCGCCAGCGCCTGTGCCTGCGTGTCCATCGAGGAGTTGCGCGAGGTCTTGAAGACGTAGCGGTTGGAGTCCGGACCCGTCAGCGAATCCGCCACCGCGGGCTCGACCAACAGGATCTTCTCGTATTCCTGGGCGATCGGCAGCATGGCCGTGGTCACGCCCGAGGAGGTGCCGCCGACCGCGATCAGCGCCTCGTCGTCGCCATAGGCTTCGGCGAGCACGGAGCGGGCGACGTCGGGCTTGAACTGGGTATCCTTCTCGATCACCTCGATCTTGCGGCCCTTGATCTCCATCGTGCCCTTGGTGGCGTATTCGAGACCGAGGTTGAAGCCGTTGGTGGTCTGCTTGGAATAGGCCTCGAGCGGCGAGCCCGACAGGCCGTGCCCCAGCGCGATCTTGACCGGATTCTCCTGCGTGTAGGCCGTCGACCAGCCGGCAGCGGCAAGCGCCGTCGCGACCGTCAGCGTTGCAATCATTCTTTTCATGTCGTCTCCTCCTTTGAGAGCCAGTAAATCTCTAGCGTACAGCCTTCAGCCGGACGCGCGGTCCGGCTGACGCGCGAGCGCGCGCTGTCCGGCCGGGTCCCGAAGTCCGGCGATGTTCGAAAGGGGTTGCCGATGGTTGCTCTGCGCCCCGCGCCGCCGCGGGGATGTCACGTCGCGGGGCGGACGCCGCCGGGAGCGAGCCCGAACGATCGACGCCGCGATAGAGCGCGTGGCCTTGCGGCGACAGCTTCAAACGTCCCGCCAGCCATCCGGCCAGGTTCATGTCAGGCATTCCTCCCGCCGCACGCGTTTGTGTCGCGGATTCTGGTGTTGCGATCCCGCGTGCCTTGCTACTATCCGTTTGAGACACAACCTCCGCAATATCGTACAAATACGCATGGCAATTCAGGAGACTAAGCTCAGCGCCCTGGCGTTCGACTACGCGCCGGTCGGCATCGTGCTGACCGAGAACCGCATCATCCGCGAGTGCAACCTCACCTTCGCGCAGATCTTCGGCTACGAGCGCGAGGAACTGCTCGACCAGTCCTTCGCCTTCCTCTACCCGACCTACGAGGAGTTCCTGCGCATCCGCGACGTCGGCGTCGAGCCGCTGCGGCGCACCAACCAGTATTCCGACGAGCGCATCATGGCGCGCAAGGACCAGTCGCTGTTCTGGTGCCGCGTGCGCGGCCATTCCTTCACGCGCGACGAGCCGCTGGCGCGCGCGGTCTGGTCCTTCGCCGACCTCTCCGCCAGCCGCCCCATCGTGCAGCTTACCACCCGCGAGCGCCAGATCGTCATGCACCTGGGCGAAGGCCGCACCAGCAAGGAAATCGCCAGGCTGCTGTCCATCTCGCCGCGCACGGTAGAAGCCCACCGCGCCCGCCTGCTCAAGAAATACTGTGCGAGCAACGTCGCGGAGCTTTTGGCGTCGCTGTCAGGGATGCCGCATTGAGCGTGGTACTTACGGGGCGACTTCCTTCGACTGTGAGCGGGTCCGAAGGAGGAGCGAGAAAAGCCTCTCGCCCTCGAACCGTGTCGCGTTTCGCTCACTATCCCGTCCCGCGTCGCGAACGTGAGCCGAGTTCCCGTGCGAGTTCGACGAATGCTCTGTGAGCTGCCGAAGGATTGCGTCGTCCGGGGTAGTAAATGCAGAGTTCGGCTGGTGGCGGCATCCACTCCTCCAGAACGCAGATCAGCCGCCCTGACTTGATATCGTCCCGCACGCTGGCCTCCATGACGTAACCGAGTGCCACGCCGTCCCGCACGGTGCCGCGAGCCAGGCTCGCCTCATCCAGGGTAATGGGTCCTTTCACGTCGATCAGGAGCGGTTCCCCGTCCTTTTCGAAACGCCAGCGAAAGAGAGCGCCGTTCGGCAACCTGACCCGAACGCATTGATGATCGAGGAGGTCGATCGGCGAGGAAGGCGTTCCACGCCTTTCGAAATAGTCCGCCGAACCCACGACGACATTGCGCTGCGGCCTGCCCAATGAGATCGCGATCATGTCGCTCGGCACGAGGTCGGCCCGGCGCACGCCGATGTCGAAGCCCTCGGCGACGATGTCGACGAGTCTCCCTTCCGTGACCAGATCGATGTGGACCTGCGGGTATCGCTTGAGGAACTCCAGAAGGAGGGGAGAAAGGATTTCCCGCGCGGCGGTGGCATAGGAATTGATGCGGAGCGTTCCTGCGGGGATCGACTGCTTCGAGCGTGCCGAATCGATCGCACGGTGAATGTCTTGCAAAGCAGGGCCGATGCTGTCGACGAACAAGCGACCGGTTTCCGAGAGCGATACGCTGCGCGTCGTGCGGTTGAACAAGCGGACACCGAGATGGGTCTCCACCTTTCCCACCGCATTGCTCACGGCTGTCGTGGACATTCCCAGTTCGAGCGCGGCGGCACGAAAGGAAGCCTTCCGCGCGACGGCTCCGACAACTTCCAGATCCTGAAGGCCGGGCTTCGACATTGTCCCGATTTCTGCAACTCGGCATCCCTGTCTATCCCAATTATCGGCATATTGGAATGGGCCTATTTGTGCAGCACGAAATCCTCGACAGGAGATGACCATGCAACTGCCACAAACAATCGAGGCCTATTTCGCGGCGGACCGAAAGAACGATTGCGAGGCCGTCGTCGACTGCTTCGCACCAGACGCTACGGTACGTGACGAGGGCCGTTCTCATTCCGGACACCATGCCATCGGTAGCTGGTGGGAATACGCGAAGGCGAAGTATCGCCACGTCGCCGAGCCGATCGAGACGCTCACCGATGCGCGGGGAACCAGAGTGCGGGCCAGGGTAACCGGCGAGTTTCCGGGCAGTCCTGCCACCCTCACCTACGCACTCAGCCTCGCTGGCGAAAAGATCGCAGCCCTGGAGATCGGCGCATGAGCGACTTTCTCGATCTTGGCGGGCAACGTGCGCTGATCACGGCCGGCACAAGAGGAGCCGGGGCGGCAACGGTCGACCTGTTCCGCAAGCTCGGCGCGCGCGTCTTGACGACGGCACGCTCCTTCCCGGCGGGTTCCGCGGCGGACTTCTCCGTGGTTGCCGACCTCACCACCAGCGAGGGCTGCTCGACGGTCGTCGAGGCCGTCAGGCGCGAGTTTGGCGGTGTCGATATCGTCGTGCACATGCTTGGCGGCTCCTCGGCGCCCGCAGGAGGCTTTTCGGCGCTCAGCGACGGCGATTGGCACAAAGATCTGAACCTCAATCTGTTTCCCGCGGTGCGGCTGGACCGCGAGCTCATACCGGGAATGGTCGCTCGGGGACGTGGCGTGATCATCCACGTCTCGTCCATCCAGAGGCTGCTGCCTCTGCCGGAAGCGACGACCGCCTATGCTGCGGCAAAGGCGGCGCTGTCGACCTACAGCAAGAGCCTGTCGAAAGAAGTGTCGCCGAAAGGCGTTCGCGTCGTGCGCGTATCGCCCGGTTGGATCGATACCGAAGCTTCCATGGAACTCGCGCGACGTGTCGCGAGCGACGCGGGCACCGACATCGAAGGCGGCAGGAAGATCATCATGGACTCTCTCGGCGGCATCCCCATCGGCCGTCCTTCCAGCCCGGCGGAGATTGCCAATCTCGTCGCCTTCCTCGCCTCCGGGCGCGCCGCTTCGATCACCGGCGCCGAGTATGTGATCGATGGTGGAACGGTGCCCACCGTCTAGGAAAATGCATCACGGTCGCGATGCCCGCGCCATCAACGAAGAGATGAACATGAACACCAAGACGACAAACCTTTTCGCCGCGGCTGCCGCTGTTCTTGGCGCCGCCACGATGTCCGCCCATGCGGCCGACGACATTCCCGAAAGCCAGCGGGTAAGAAACGTCGTGCTGGTTCACGGGGCGTTCGCTGACGGTTCCGGTTGGCGCGGCGTCTACGATGAACTGACCGCGCGAGGCTACCGCGTGTCGATCGTTCAAAACCCTCTGACCTCGCTGGCGGACGACGTAGCCGCAACCAGACGCGTCCTGGAACGACAGAACGGGCCGACCATTCTCGTCGGCCATTCCTGGGGCGGCACCGTCATCACCGAGGCCGGCGACCACCCCATGGTCGCCGGGCTCGTATACGTGTCGGCGCTTTCTCCCGACGCGGGCGAGACAACCGCGCAGCAGTACGACGGATATCAGACCCCGCCGGAATTCGTCATCGACACCACCGGGGACGGCTTCGGCTTCATCGACCCGGACACGTTCAAGATCGGCTTTGCCAACGACACGAGCGATGCGGATGCCGCCTTCCTGCGGGATTCCCAGGTACCGATAAACATGTCCGCCTTCGGGTCGAAACTCGAGCATGCCGCATGGCGAACGAAGCCAAGCTGGGCAGTGATCGCTACCGACGATAGGGCCTTCGACCAGCGCATGCTGCATGCGATGGCCGAGCGCATCGGAGCGAAGGTTACAAAGGTGGCCGCAAGCCATGCCGTTTTCATGACCCAGCCGAAAGTCGTTGCGGAGGTCATCGAGGAGGCCGCCCAGCAGGCGTCGACGACTGCCCGATAGGTGCAGCACCCTCTGCTGCCGCTAAGCATCCGGCGCCTCTGGAAGGAACACCGCGGAATGTCAGCTTCCGGGCGCGGGAAGGCAAGACCGAAGCAGACACTGTGCGCGTTGCCGCCGAGGCTGACCGGTCACACGATAGGCGGGTCTCGCAGCACGTGTCTGCCCGAAGAGCACGACCCAAGAATCGTCGCCTCCCTCACACCCGTCCCGCAATCGCGATAACCTCCGGACTGTCGTCGGTTCTCGCCGACCGGTCCCAGTCGCCGTACCATGCCTGCGCCCGCAGTCCCGCCGCTTCGACGAAGCTCGCCACCTCGCCATGGCCCATGACCC
>CATMOC010000319.1 GCA_950071955.1 uncultured Mesorhizobium sp.
CGATCTCCTCGCGATCATCCGGATGGCGGAAGACCGGAAGGCCGAACGTGGCCTCGGTGATGAAGACGTCGCACGACACCGGCTCGAAGCCGCGACAGGTCGGGTCGGCCCGCCGCTTGTAGTCGCCGGAGGCGACGATGCACTGCCCGCCATGCGCCACCCGAATCTGCGCCGAACCCAGCACATGCCCGGCCGGGTAGAACGTCACCGACACGCCGCTAATCGCGATCTCCTCGCCGAGGCCGGCGGCCTGCGTGGAACCGGCAAAATCCTCGCCGCAGCGGATCGCCATGATGTCCAGCGTCTCGCGCGTCGCAAGCACCGCGCCATGCCCCGCGCGCGCGTGGTCGGAATGGCCATGCGTGATCAGCGCCTTGTCGACCGGCTTCACCGGATCGATGAAGAAGTCGCCGGGCGGACAGTAGAGGCCTTCGGGTCTGGGCTGCAGCAGGTCGGAGGGACGCATGCCGCCAAGATAGTGTTTTCGCCGCACGGGAGAAGATGCTGCGAGCTCAGCAGCAGACGACTGCTGCCAGGGCCGTCTACCCCGTCGTCATTGCGGATCGCGGCGCCGGTGGGTCCGATCACCGCGCCCAGGGCAGCCGGTCGAGATCGACGTTCCCGCCCGTGAGAATGATCCCCACCCTTCGCCCGGCGAACAGTTCCCGGTTCTTCAGCACCGCCGCTACCGCCACCGCGCTCGACGGCTCGATGACAATCTTCATGCGCTCCCAGACCAGGCGCATCGCATCGACGATTTCGTTTTCCGACACCGTCAGGACGTCGCTGACGTGGTTCGCGACGAAATGGAACGTCAGCGGCTTCAGCGACGCCTTCAGCCCGTCGGCGATCGTCTGTGGCGCGTCGTCCTCGACGATATGGCCCGCGCGCTTCGAGCGCCAGGCATCGTCGGCTTGTTCCGGTTCGGCGGCGAAGACTTTTGTCGCGCGGGAGAAGCCCGAAGCAGCCAGGCACGTTCCGCTGATCAGCCCGCCGCCGCCGACCGGGGCGACGATCGCGTCGAGGGGACCCGCATCCTGCAGGAGTTCCAGCGCCGCGGTCCCCTGCCCGGCGATCACCCGGGCGTCGTCGAACGGATGGAGGAAGGCCGCGCCGGTCCGCTCGAGCACGCCGGCGACCGTCTCCTCCCGCGCCTTCGTCCCGGGTGCGCAGGTGACGACCTCGCCGCCATAGCCGCGAACGCCGTCGAACTTCGGCCTGGCCGCCGTTTCCGGCATGACGATCGTCGCCGCGATGCCGCGGCGCGCGGCGGCATAGGCGATGGCCTGGCCGTGGTTGCCGGAGGAATGGGTCGCGACGCCGCGCTTCGCCTCCTCGTCCGTCAGGCTGAAGACCGCGTTGCAAGCGCCGCGCGCCTTGAAGGCGCCGACCTTCTGGAAATTCTCGCACTTAAAGAACAGGCTGGCGCCCGAAAGCCCGTCGAGATGGCCGTTCGTCAGGACCGGCGTGCGGTGCACGTGCGGGCGCACGCGTTCATGCGCGGCGAGAACGTCGTCGAAGGTCGGGATCAACATCGTGGGTTCAGGCCGCCTTCTTCGCCAGCCGCTGCCGTATGCTTTCGACATCTGCGCGCGGCGTCGCCGCGAACAGCGTCCTCGTGTAGTCGTGCTTCGGGTCGGCGAACACCGCGTCGCGCGAGCCGTATTCCACCGCCTCGCCGAAATACATGACCATCACGTCGTCGGCGATGTATTTCACGACCGAGAGATCGTGGCTGATGAAGACGTAGGTGAGTTCGAACTCGTCCTGCAGGTCGGCGAGCAGGTTGAGCACCTGCGCCTGCACCGAAAGGTCGAGCGCCGAGACGGGTTCGTCGAGCACGAGCAGGCGCGGATTGAGCATCAGCGCACGCGCGATCGCGATGCGCTGCCTCTGTCCGCCCGAGAACATGTGCGGATAGCGGTTGAAGTGTTCCGGAGCGAGACCAACCTTCAACAGCATCTGCATGGCCCGGTCGCGCCGCTCGGCGGCGGGCATGCCGGTGTTGACGAGCAGAGGTTCGCCGAGCACGTCGCCGATCTTCTGGCGCGGGTTGAGTGATCCGTAGGGGTTCTGGAACACGATCTGCACCTTGCGGCGCATCTCCGGCGTCATCGATTGCGTGCGGATGTCGACCGGCGCGCCGTCGATGAGGAGTTCGCCGTCGGTCTGGGCGTCGATCATCGTGATGATGCGCGCCAGCGTCGATTTTCCACACCCGGATTCGCCGACGATTGCCAGGGTCTTGCCCTTATCGACCTTGAACGAGACGCCCTTCACCGCGTGCACCACCCGCTCCTTGGCAAACAGTCCGCCACCGATGCGGTAGTCGCGCACGATGTTGCGGCCTTCGACGACGATCTCGCTCATCGCACGTCTCCCGCCGGTTCGAACCCTTCCATGAAGCTCGCGATCGTCGGCAGCCGGTCGCCGGTGGCGCGCTCGGGCAGCGCCGACAAGAGCGCCTTGGTGTAGTTGCTCTTCGGGTTCTCGAACAGCGACAGCACGTCGGCCTCCTCCATCTTGCGCCCCTTGTACTGGACGATGACCCGATCAGCCGTCTCGGCGACCACGCCCATGTTGTGGGTGATCATGATCAGCCCCATTCCGTGTTCGGTCTGCAGCGACATGAGAAGGTCGAGGATCTGCTTCTGGATCGTCACGTCCAGCGCCGTGGTCGGCTCGTCGGCGATGAGGAGCTTGGGATTGCAGGCGAGCGCCATGGCGATCATGACGCGCTGGCACTGGCCGCCCGACATCTGGTGCGGGAACGACGAAAGCCGCTGTTCCGGATCCGGGATGCCGACGTCGCGCAGCAGTTCGACCGCGCGCCGGCGCCGCGCCTTGCGGTCGAGCCCGAGATGGAAGCGCAGCACCTCCTCGATCTGGAACCCGACCGTGAAGCAGGGGTTCAGGCTCGACATCGGTTCCTGGAAGATCATGGCGATGTCTTTGCCGATCAGCTTGCGGCGGTCCGCCTCGCTCATGTTCAGGATGTCGAGCCCCTCGAACTCCATCCGGTCGGCGGTGACCTTGGCCGTCCAGGGCAGAAGCCCCATGACCGCCAGCATCGAGACCGACTTGCCCGACCCGGACTCGCCGACGATCGCCAGCACCTCGCGTTCGTCGACGGTGAGCGAAATGCCGTCGACCGCCCGGAACGGCCCGGTCGCGGTGGCGAATTCGACGACGAGGTTCTCGATGGTCAAAAGGGGCATCGTCAGCTCCTCTTCAGCTTCGGGTCCAGCGCGTCCCGCAATCCGTCGCCCATGAGATTGATCGCCAGCACCGTGACGAGAATGGCGACGCCCGGCAGGGTGACCACCCACCAGGCGCGCAGGATGAACTCGCGCGCCTCGGCGAGCATGGTGCCCCATTCCGGCGTCGGCGGCTGCGCACCCATGCCGAGGAAGCCGAGCGCGGCGGCGTCGAGGATCGCGGTCGAAAACGACAGCGTCGCCTGCACGATCAGCGGCGCCATGCAGTTCGGCAGGATGGTCCTGAACATCAGCCTGAGCGGCTTCGCTCCGGCAACGCGCGCCGCCACAACGTAGTCCTTGCCCTTCTCCGTCATGACGGCCGCGCGGGTCAGGCGCACGAAATGCGGCTGCAGCACGAGCGCAATGGCGATCATGGCGTTCATCAGGCCGGGGCCGAGCACCGCGACCAGCACCAGCGCCAGGAGGAGCGACGGGAAGGCCAGGATGATGTCCATCAGTCGCATGATGACCGTGTCCACCCAGCCGCGGAAATAACCGGCGATCACGCCGACGAAGATGCCGCCGGTGAGCGCCAACGTCGTCACGACCACGCCGATGAACAGCGAGTACTGCGCGCCGAAAAGCAGCCTCGAGAGCATGTCGCGGCCAACCTGGTCGGTTCCAAGCAGGAACGCGGCCCGTCCGCCGTCCTGCCAGAAGGGCGGAACCAGGACCGCGTCGCGGAACTGGGCGTTCGGGTCGTGCGGCGCGATCACGTGCGCCAGCAACGCCAGAACGACGAGAAACACGAACACGACGAGGCCGATGACGGCGCCCTTGTTCTCCGAAAAATAGAACCAGAACTCCGTCAGCATCTGGCGCCGCGAGGCAGCGCCCGCCTTGGCCTGGTCCATTGCCGTGGTTGTTGCCTCAGCCATTTCAGACCTCAGTGCCTGATGCGCGGGTTGATGAGGCCGTACAGGATGTCGACCATGAGATTGACCAGCATGATGATGGCCGCGATCAGCAGAAGCCCGCCCTGTATGACCGGATAATCGCGCCGGAACACCGAATCCACCATCCACTTGCCGATGCCGGGCCACGAGAAGATCGTCTCCGTGAGGATGGCGCCGGCGAGCATCACGCCGACCTGCAATCCGATCGTGGTGACGACGGGGATCATGGCGTTGCGCAGCGAATGGACGGCGATGACGCGGAACGGCGGCATGCCTTTGGCGCGGGCCGTGCGCACATAGTCCTCGCCCAGCACCTCCAGCATGGCCGAGCGCGTCTGGCGCGCGATCACGGCGAGCGGGATCGTGCCGAGCACGATCGTGGGCAGGATCAGATGGCTCGCGGCCGAGCGGAAGGCTCCCGCCTGCCCCGACAAAAGCGAATCGATCAGCATGAAACCGGTGGTCTGCGGGAAGTAGTAGAGGAGCGATATGCGGCCCGAGACCGGCGTCCATTGCAGGATGCCCGAAAACAGGATGATGAGCAGCAGCCCCCACCAGAAGATCGGCATCGAATAGCCGACGAGCGCGGTGCCCATGATCGTCTGGTCGAAAAAGGACCCGCGCTTGATGGCCGCGAAGACGCCGGCCGGAATGCCGATCAGCACGGCGAAGATGATGGCACACAGCGACAATTCCAGCGTCGCCGGGAATAGCTCACCGAACTGGTAGAGCACCGGCTGCTTGGTGACGATCGACGTGCCGAAATCGCCGCTCAGGATACCGCCGAGATAGTCGAGATACTGCACGACCAGCGGCCGGTCGTATCCGAGTTCGCGGGAGATCTGCTCGTAGCGATCCTGCGACATCACCCGCTCGCCCGACATCAGCATGACGGGGTCGCCGGGAAGCAGCCTGATGAACGAGAATGCGATGATCGAGACCCCGATGAAGGTCGGGATCAGCACGGCCAGCCGGCCGAGGAGGAACCTGAGCATCTGATACCCTTGTTGCCGGAGATCAGCGACACCCGGCTGAGTA
>CATMOC010000320.1 GCA_950071955.1 uncultured Mesorhizobium sp.
CGGTGTGCCGATCAATGCCGAACAACTCAGTGTCTTTCCCCGGCAAACGGGCGACGAATCTTTCGCCGCTGGCGGTCTCGACAAGGAGGTTTTGATTCGTGAGGCCGCCCGGAATCGGACTGAGTGTAAACGAGCCCCAACCCGGAAATTCTGCGCCCAGCAGTTCCCTGGCCAACTGTGTTGAAATCATGATTAAACTCACACGCTTAACCAAGCGCTTGGTTTATTTTACCGCTGGTCCTTGGATTTGGCGGCGTGCGCCTTGAGCAATTGCGTTCCCGTCTTCAGGGGCGCGCGGAAATCGATGCCCTGCGCGGCGGTGACCGCCTCGATGCCGACGATGCCGAAGAGATTGTCGGTCATCTGCAGGAGCCGCCGCGCGCCGTGGCAGGCCATGGAGACGTGGTCCTCCTGGTCGGCGGACGTCGGCGTGGAATCGACCGAGGCCGGAAACGCCATCTGCTTGTTTTCGCTCATCAGCGCGGCCGAGGTCACCTCGGCGATCATCAGGCCGGAGTTCAGTCCGGCATTCTTCGCCAGGAAGGGCGGCAGGCCGTAGGAGAGCTTCGGGTCGACCAGCAGCGCCACGCGCCGCTGCGCGATCGCGCCGATCTCGCAAACCGCGATCGCGATCTGGTCGGCGGCGAAGGCGACGGGCTCGGCGTGAAAATTGCCGCCCGAGACCACGTCGCCGCTGGACAGCACCAGCGGGTTGTCGGTAACGGCGTTGGCCTCGATCGTGAGCGTGCGGGCCGCCATGCGCAACAAGTCGAGGCAGGCGCCGTCGACCTGCGGCTGACAGCGGATGCAGTAGGGGTCCTGCACGCGCTCGTCGCCGTCGCGGTGGCTCTCGCGGATCTCCGAGCCCGCCATCAGCGCGCGCAACGCGGCGGCCGTCTCGATCTGGCCAGCATGACCGCGCAGCGTGTGGATCTCCTCCACGAAAGGGGCGGACGAGCCCATCGCGGCGTCGGTGGAAAGCGCGCCGGTGATCAGGGCCGAGTTGGCGGCGCGGTGAGCGCGGAAGAGCCCGGCCAGCGCAAGCGCGGTCGACACCTGGGTGCCGTTGATCAGTGCGAGCCCTTCCTTGGCGGTGAGCACGATCGGCTCCAGCCCTGCCTTCGCCAGTGCGTCCCGGGCCTGCATCCGTTCGCCGCCGAACACCGCTTCACCCTCGCCGATCATCGCGGCGGCCATGTGCGCCAGCGGCGCGAGATCGCCCGAGGCGCCAACCGAGCCCTTTTCCGGGATCACCGGGGCCACGCCGCGCTCCAGCATCGCCTCGATCAGTTCGACGGTCGCCGGTTTCACGCCCGAAGCGCCGCGGCCGAGGGAGACGAGCTTGAGCGCCATGATCAGCCGCACGATTTCGGCAGTGAGCGGCTGCCCGACGCCGCAGCAATGCGACAGGATCAGGTTGCGCTGCAGCGTCGCGAGATCGTCCGGCGCGATGCGCACGCTCGCCAGTTTCCCGAAGCCGGTGTTGATGCCGTAGACGGCTTCCCGGCCGCCCGCGATCTCGCCGATGCGCGCGGCGGCTGCCGCGATGCCGGGGCGAAAGGCGTCGTCCAGCCGCGCAGGTTCGCCGGAGCGGTAAAGGCGTTCGAGGGTCGAGAGCGGGACGGAACCGGGGTGGAGGGTGATCATGACGTCGTCGTTTCATCGTCCGGGAAGGTCGCGCTGCCCCTCATCCGCCCTTCGGGCACCCGGGCGAGCCACGTGTCTCGCCCGTCCTTCGGACCCCCGTGAACGGGGAGAAGGAGGCGGCGATATAGCGGGTTGTCGCCGATGCGGTAGGCGAGTTCGGCGGGGTGGTCGACGTCCCAGATCGCGAATTCGGCGCGCTTGCCGGGCGCGATCGTGCCGATCTCGTCGGCGAGGCCGAGCGCGCGGGCGGCGTTGCGCGTGACGCCGGCCAGCGCCTCCTCCGGCGTCATGCGGAAGAAGGTGCAGCCCATGTTCATGGCCAGCAGCAGCGAGGTCATCGGCGAGGAGCCGGGATTGCAATCCGTCGCCAGCGCGATCGGCACGTTCGCGGCCCTGAGCTGCGCCACCGGCGGCAGCTTCTTCTCGCGCAGGAAATAGAAGGCGCCGGGGAGGAGCACCGCCACCGATCCGGCCTCTGCCATCGCCGCCACACCGTCCTCGCCGAGGTACTCCAGATGGTCCGCCGATAGCGCGCCGAAGGAGGCGGCGAGCTTTGCGCCGCCGAGGTCGGACAGCTGCTCGGCATGCAACTTCACCGGCAGGCCGAGCGCGCGCGCCTTGTCGAAGACGCGGCGCATCTCTTCGGGCGTGAAGGCGATCGTTTCGCAGAAGCCGTCGACGGCGTCGGCCACCCCTTCCGCCTTCGCGGCCTCCATGCCGGGCAGCACCACCTCGCCGAGATAGGCATCGGCCCGGCCCTTGTACTCCGGCGGCAGCGCGTGCGCGGCGAGGTAGCTCGTCCTGACCCGCACCTGGCGGAGTTCGCCGAGCCGGCGCGCGGCGCGCAGCATCTTCAGCTCGTCCTCGATGGTCAGCCCGTAGCCGGACTTGATCTCGATCGTGCCGACGCCTTCGCCGATCAGCCGGTCGAGGCGGGGGAGCGCGGCTTCGACGAGATCGTCCTCCGACAATGCCCGCGTGGCGGCCACGGTCGACACGATGCCGCCACCGGCGCGCGCGATCTCCTCGTAGGTGGCGCCTTCGAGGCGCATCTCGAACTCGCGCGCGCGGTTTCCGCCGAAGACGATGTGGGTGTGGCAGTCGACCAGCGCCGGGGTCATCAGGCGACCACCGAATTTTTCCGCCTCGACGTCGCGCCAACCGGCGGGGACCGCGCCATCACCGGAGACCCAGGCGATGATGCCATCCTCCACGCCGACGACGCCGCAGGGCAGGAGGCCGTAGGGCTCGTCTCCGGCCTGCATGGTCGCGATGGTCAGGTCCGAGAGGATTTTGCGCACGGCGTCCTTCCGGCGAATGGCTGTTTTCAATTTCCAATTCGAGGCTATTATGTATAGACATAATGAGTCAAGGGAGCGCGGGTACAGATGTTTGCGAGCATGAAATCCATCCACGCCGCCACCGGTCTCCTCCCCTCGGGTTGGTCTGAAAACGTGCGTCTGGAAATCGGCGCCGATGGGCGGATCGCCGATATCGACACGGGTGCTGCGGCGCAAGCAGAAGACACCTGCGTTGCCGTGCTGCTGCCGGCCATCTCCAACCTGCATAGCCACACCTTCCAGCGCGCCATGGCCGGGCTGTCGGAGGCGCGCGGCCCCTCGGGGCGCGACAGCTTCTGGACCTGGCGCGAGATCATGTACCGCTTCCTCGACGTGCTGACGCCGGACGAGATCGAGGCGATCGCCGCCTTCGCCTTCATGGAGATGCAGGAGGCCGGCTTCTCAGCGGTCGCGGAGTTCCATTACCTTCACCACCAGCCGGGCGGCACGCCCTACGAAGATCTCGGCGAGATCTCCATGCGCATCGCGGCGGCGGCCGGGGAGACGGGAATCGGGCTGACACTGTTGCCGGTCCACTACGCCCAGGGCGGCGTCGACGGACGGCCGATTGCCGGCGGGCAATTGCGTTTCGGCAACGATCTCGATCGGTTTGTGCGGCTGCACGAACGGGCGGGGGAAGCGCTCGGGCCGCTGCCCCATGATACCGCGCTCGGCACCGCGCCGCATTCGCTGCGCGCTGTGGGGGCAGACGATCTCAGGCACCTCGCGGCCCGGTCCGCCGGCCCCTTCCACATGCATATCGCGGAGCAGGAGAAGGAGATCGAGGAGACGCTGGCGGTGTTTAGCGCGCGGCCGATGGCGTGGCTCCTCGACAATTTCGGCGTGGACGAACGCTGGTGCCTCATCCACTGCACGCACATGACGCCGCAGGAGACCGAAAAACTCGCCGGCACGGGCGCAATCGCCGGGCTATGCCCGGTCACCGAAGGCAATCTCGGTGACGGCATCTTCGACGGAGCACGGTTCCTCGAAAACGGCGGCCGGTTTGGCATCGGCTCTGATTCCAACATCCGCATCTCGGTCGCGGGCGAACTGCGCCAACTCGAATATTCGCAGCGCCTGCACGACCGCGCTCGGGTGGTGCTGGCCGGCGCAAACCAGTCGGCCGGCAGCAACCTGTACGAACGGGCGCTTTCCGGCGGGGCGCAGGCGCTCGGGCGGGACTGCGGGGCGATCGAGACCGGAAGGTGGGCCGACCTCGTCGCCCTCGATCTCGAATGCGACGGGCTCTTCGGGCTGTCCGGCGACCGCGTGCTCGACGGCTGGATCTTCGCCGGGTCGAACCGGTGCGTCACCGACGTCTGGTCGGCCGGGCGGCACGCGGTGCGCGGGGGCCGCCACGTCGCGCGCGAGGCAGTCGCCGCGCGCTACGCATCCTGCATCCGCGACGTGCTTTCGCGGATCTGAAGCCCATGCGGCGCAACTCCTTCCGCGACATCAGGACTGAACTGGAACGCCGCATCTCGCGGCGGGTCTGGGAACCCGGCGAGACGATGCCCGGCGAGGAGGCACTGGCGGCGGAATTCGGCGCGGCGCGCGCGACCGTCAACCGCGCGCTGCAGGAACTCGCGCGATCGGGGCTGATCGAGCGCAAGCGCAAGTCCGGCACGCGCGTTGCGCTACATCCCGTGCGCGAGGCGCGATTTGCCATCCCGGTGGTGCGGGCCGAGATCGAAGCGTCAGGATCAGCTTACGAATATCGCCTGTTGCACCGCGACAAGGAGAACGCGCCCGGATGGCTGCGAGAGCGTCTCGGGCTCGACGCCGGCGCGCGCACGCTCCATGTCCGCTGCCTCCATCTCGCAGACGGCCGGCCCTACCAGTACGAGGATCGCTGGATCAATCTCGCCGCCGTCCCCGCCGCCGGCTCGGAGGATTTCGAGACAGCGAGCCCCAACGAATGGCTGGTCGCCAACGCCCCGTTCTCGCGCGCGCAGTACTCCTTTGGCGCCGCGCGCGCCGATCCAGAGGAAGCGCAGGCGCTTCGTCTCGACGCCGGCGAGGCGGTCTTGGGGAACCACTAGTACAGGTGACAATCAAAGGGAAGACGGGCTTCACGATTCCTAGGCGTAGAGAATCGAACATGAACCAGACAAAGAAGGGGCTCGTAAGCCTGCTCCTCGGCGGAGTCTTCAGCCTAGGTCTCGTGATGTCGCCCAGTGCGCAGGCTGTTTGGAATC
>CATMOC010000321.1 GCA_950071955.1 uncultured Mesorhizobium sp.
CGCCGCCGCCGCGCGGCTGGCCGAGCTCGGCGTCCCCGCCTTCCTGCATCCGACGGATGCCGTCTTCGCCGACATGCTCGCGGGCTACGGTGGGGCGCTGCATCTCAGCCTCGGCCGCGTCATCGAGGTAAGCGTGGCTGCGTCGCGCCTGGTCCTGTCGGGCATCATGGAGCGCCATCCGGGGCTGAAGCTGGTGCTGTCGCATACCGGCGGCGCCTTGCCCTACCAGTCCGGCCGCATGGACAAGAACACGAAGAACGCGAAGCTTCCGAGGCCGGCCAGCACCTATCTCAGGCGCATGTACACCGATACCGTGTCGCCGCATTCGGCCGGGATGCGTTTCGCGATCGAGTATTACGGGATCGACAACGTCATGTACGGCACCGACTATCCCTGCTGGGATCCGGCGACCTGCCTGGCGCTGCTGGACGAACTCGACCTGCCGGAAGCGGACCGGACGAAGCTGTTCCGAACAAACGCCATCCGCATTCTCGGCCTCAAAGGTGCCGTCGACGCCACCTGACGGCTCTTTGAAGCCTGCCACCGCCCTGGAGATTGCGACTGCCGGTTCCGCGAAAGCGTGAATGGGGTGGCCGCGCCGCCGGCATTGCGGAAGGGTCTCCCTGCCGATAGAAGGTTGCGGGTAGCTTCCCGCACGGGTCTCGAAGCGATCTACCGCTCCGCCGTCGCGTGAGGGATGGAGTGGCCGGGATGCTTTCTCTCACTCTGCGCCAACTCGAGGTGCTGGAAGCGGTGGTGCGTTTCGGGGGATTCGGCGCCGCTTCGAGCCGGCTCGACATTTCGCAGGCGTCGGTCAGCGCACACATCACGAGCCTTGAAAGTCAGGTGGGAACGCCGGTGTTCGAGCGCCGCCCCGGCAGGCGGCCCACCCTGACGGAAGCCGGCGAACTGGTGCTTCGCCACGCTAGGCAGATTCTCGCGTCCGCCCGGGCGCTGGAACAGAGCCTCGACCAGTCGGCGAGGCGGGAAGAGACGCGCATCGTCTTTTCGTGCCAGCGGTCGCTGGCGCGGCGCATGCAGGCGGACCTGGCGAAGTTCGCCTCGCAGAATCGCGGCATCGAACTCGTGCTGCGCATCGGCACCATTGAGGACGTCATCAACGACATCCGGTCCGGCACCGCCGACATCGGCCAGTTCGTCAGCTATGACCCGGTCACGGAGGTGAGTTCGCACATCCTCAGCCGGACCCGGCTTGTCGTGGTCGCCGCGCCAAGCCATCCGCTGGCGGGCGCCAAGCGCATCGCACCGTCGGTGCTCGCCACCTTTCCCTTCGTGGGACCGCCGCCCTCGATGTTCGGCCGCGCGGTGCGTCAGGTGCTGCACAATGCAGGTGTGCCCGACGTCAACGTCGTGGCTCAGACCAACGAGTATACGCCGCTGCGCGAACTCGTCCTGGCCGGCGTGGGCCTGACGTGCTCGTTCTGGACGAGCGTCGAGCAGGATGTGAAGTCCGGCCGCCTGGCCTTGCTGGACGTCGATTCCGAACCCATGATGGTCGACGTGCGCATCGCCCAGACCGAGCACCGCGCCCTCCCGCCCGAGGCCGAGCCGTTCCTGGCCTTCCTGCGTACGGACCCGGCAGGCTCGGCGCCGCCGTCGGGCTAGCGCATCCGTGTCGGTGGAGGAAGAGACGGGTTCGATAGCGGCCCTGCGGCCTCTTCGATTGGCGCGTCCGCAATCCATCCCCGCTCCACTTGTCGGAATGGAGCAGGCGAATGATCCGGCACTTCGCCACGCGCAGAAGCGCCGTGGCCCGCGGCTCTTTCGGATGGCCTGATCACGACGCCCGGCCGGAAAGAGCCCCATAACGACGTCGTCCTGAAGCGATGAGACGTGCTACGGGCGAGTTGAACACGACGGGTTGGAAGTACGAGATGATCACGATCTGGACATATGACTTCGTGCCCGGCGGCGAGAATGGGCCGCGCGGCCTGGTACGCGATCTGAGGCTCAGATGGGCCTGCGAGGAGGCCGCGCTCGATTACGAGGTGAAGACGACGCCATTTGAAGATCGCGGGCCCGATCATTTTGCCAGGCAGCCGTTCGGCCAGGTGCCATTCCTGGAAGACGCCGGCATAAAGGTCTTCGAGAGCGGAGCCTGCCTTCTTTACCTCGCAAGGAAGAGCGAAATCCTCATGCCTCGCGATCCGGCAGGCGAAGCGGATACTCTTCAATGGACGATCGCTGCCCTGAATTCCATCGAAATGGTCAGCGTGCCGTGGATGGTCCTGAGTTGGTCGGAAGGCCCGGACAACGGGCTTACCGGCTGGCTGGACAGTCGGTTGGCGCATATGGAAGCCGTCCTGGAGGACCGTGAGTGGATTGCGGCTGGACGCTTCACGGTTGCCGACATCATGCTGGCGGACGTATTCCGCCAGACGCGCCGGGCCGACGCCCCGGCTTATCCGAACATCCGTGCCTACAAGCAACGCGCCTGCGCCCGTCCGGCCTTCAGGAAGGCATATGAGGATCAGGTCGCGCACTTTGTTGCCGGGGACATCGCACGAAGCGGTTGAATGCGTGCCCTCTGGATCAGCCGCTCATGGATACTCGAGTAGATCCCGGAAATGTCGCGCCGCGAGGATCCGACGTCTATCGAGCGCGTGCGCTCGCGATGCGAACAAAGAGCTGGGATCGGCCGCTCCACCCCCGGTCGAAATTGCGGAAGCCCGCTCGAGCGTGGCATTGGGCTTGCGCCCCTCTATCGCATGGCCTGGTCGGTCGGCCCGAGCACCGGCTTCTAGTCGTGGCAGTTCGGGCCGGAACGATCCCCGACGATCCGTTCCTCGACGTCCCGCGCGAGCGCCTCCAGGTCCCTTTGCTCTCCTGCCAGCTTCTCGATCGCGGCGATCGCGAGATCGGTCGCAATCCAGTCCGGCTTGTGGCCGAGGTTCTTCACCCAGACGAGTTCGGCGGCGGGAATGTCGCGCGCCAACCCCACCGAGTGGATCTCCTCGTAGACGACCGTATCGCTGTCGCCGGAGATGACGATCGTCGGCGCGGTGATCTCGCCGTAGCGCGGCGCGAGTTCGTCGACGAAATCGTATAGACCAGCGACGTCGCGCGCGTTTGCCCGGAACGCGCGCGGTCTCAGCACCAGCGGGATAGCCGCTTCCGTCACGTACTCCTCCGGCACGGAGTTGGGAGCGAAGACGCACTCGATCGCGGACGTCATCTGTAATTTCCCGCCCGGATAGGCGAGGGTTTCCGCGAAGACACGGCCGATTGCCGGCGTCGTCGTCACCTCGTAGTGCCATGCCGTGCCGCCCCCGGGCCAGGGATGCGAGGCCGGCGCGAGGAAGAGCAGGCCCTGCGTTCGTTCCGCCTCATCGAGCGCGAATGCGGTGAGGACGGCCCCGGCGAAGGAGGGCCCGACGATGATGGCGCGGGCAATGCCCAGTTCGTCCATCAGTGCGGCGATGGTTCCGGCCTGTCCGGTGGGGTCCAGGTTCCCGGCGGGGCCACGATCCGACCACCCATGGCCCGGCCGGTCTATGAAGAGCATTTCGGCACGCCCCCCGAGCAGCGGCCGGAAGGGCACCATCTGGTCGCGCAGGTTGCCGCTCGCGCCATGGATGAAGACCAGCGGCGGCAGGTCCGCATCCTTTTCCGCCGGCACATGGACGAAGTGCATCCGCGTGCCGTTGACCGTGACGAATTCTCCGGAAGGCGGATAGCGCCGCTCGATCAGCCACGCCCCGATCCGCGTGACGCCGACGAGGATGAGAAGGAGCGCGAGGAGGAATGCGATCGCGGCGTATATGAGGTTCATCTGGCGGACCGGCTGTGAGATCCGCTCCGGATAGTGGGTCCGGGGCGGCCCGGCAATTCCGGCCTCGCCGTCAGATGCCTTCGCCCGCCAGTTCGTCGGCCAGTTCGACGACTTCCGATTGCGCATCGCGGAGCATGGGATAGAGGTCGAGGACCCGCTGGTATGCATCGAGCGCGAGTTCGTTGGAGCCGCGTGCCTTCAGGATCCCGGCCAGCCCGGCCAGCGCTCCGAAATGGCGCGGTTCCAGGCGTAGCGTATGCTCGATGTCGGCCATTGCCTTGGCGTGGTTTTCCATCATGAAGTGGACAGTCGCGCGGCGGTTCCAGCCTTCGGCGAAGCCCGGCTGGAGCATGATGACCTGGTCCAGGAAGTCGAGCGCGACGTCGTACTTCTTCTCCGTCATCGCGTCGTTCGCCCACTGCATCATCAGGTCGACCGAGGCGCTTCCCGAATCGGCCCACTGCGCGCCGATCTGCCGCGCGATACGCTCGGCTGCCTTCTCGTTGCGCTCGCGCTTCAGGTCGGAAAACAGCGTATCCAATCGGGAAGGACCATCCTCCGAAACTGCCGGGGCGGCTGGCGCTGCCTGGACCGAAAGGTTGCCCGCGAGGAGAAGGGGAATCAGGAAGAAGACAAAAATGTTCCGCATGCCGCGAAACCTAGCTTCGCGGCGCGGAACGTCAAAGTGAAAATCTCGTGAGATGCGGGCGTTATCCTGAACGCCCGTTCCGCGGATCAGCCCTGGCGAGCCTTGTAGCGGGGCGCGCTCTTGTTGATGATGTAGATGCGGCCCTTGCGGCGGACCATCCGGTTGTCCCGGTGGCGGCTCTTGAGCGCCTTGAGCGAATTCTTGATCTTCATTGTCTCAGCCCGTGCTGTGCGGCCCGCGCGGGCCATAAGTGAAAGACGCGCCTTGCGGCGCGCTCTGAAAAAGTCGCGTGCTCTTAGCCGCAAAGCGCGGATCGTGTCAACCGGAACGGTCGAATTCGGCGACTGCGCGATGGCGCCGTCAGGAGGAAAGCCGCGTGAAATGCCCCATCTTGCGGCCGGGCCGCGTCTCCGTCTTGCCGTAGAGGTTCAGAACCACTCCGCTTTCCCAGAGAAGGTCCGGGATCCGCTCGATCTCCTCGCCGATCAGGTTTTCCATCACGCAGTCCGAATGGCGTCTCGTGTCGCCCAAGGGCAGGCCGGCGACGGCGCGGATATGCTGTTCGAACTGGCCCGTAGCGCAGGCTTCCGGCGTCCAGTGGCCGGAATTGTGGACGCGGGGTGCCATCTCATTGGCGAGCAGCGTGCCGTCTTCCAGAACGAAGAGCTCCAGGGCCAGCACACCGACATGGCCGGTTTCGGCTGCGAGCGTTTCCGCGAGAGACCGGGCGCGGGC
>CATMOC010000322.1 GCA_950071955.1 uncultured Mesorhizobium sp.
TGGTGCGTCAGGTCCTTGGTGTCCTTCGACAACGTCGCCAGTTGGCAACGTTGTCGAACAAGCAAC
The DNA here is from genome assembly GCA_950071955.1 of uncultured Mesorhizobium sp. Classification (GTDB taxonomy): domain Bacteria; phylum Pseudomonadota; class Alphaproteobacteria; order Rhizobiales; family Rhizobiaceae; genus Aquibium; species Aquibium pacificus. Next base: position 67 of record CATMOC010000322.1, read on the forward strand.
TGGCTGATATCGGGATTACCCGTGAACAGGCCCTAATCGAGGCGGCCCGGCCCTTTTGGGATCTGCCTAAGAAACAGGTCGATAACGGCACTTAGGCGGGGTCAGGGCTTCCGCCGATCAACTGAACCCGGAGATCACGGCCATAAACGGCTCGGCGAAGTCATTGAGCTTGGCCTCGCCGACGCCGAAGACCTCGGCGAAGGCGATATCGTCCGCTGGTTTGCGACCGGCCATATCGACCAGGGTGCGGTCGGAAAAGATGACATAGGCCGGAACCCCCCGTTGCCGCGCCAGCTCCATGCGCAAATCCTTGAGCGCCGCGAACAGCCCTTCGTCGGCTTCGGCAAGATCGCTGGGCGCCGGGGCGGCCTTGCCCGTCGAGGGAGGCAAGCGCGCGCGGTAGTCCAAGCTGACCCGCTGGTATATTTTCAATCCAGACGCTATCCGGCGCCGTATGATCGGCATCGAAGCCCAAGGTGAGTCGGCGGCTGTTTGGAAGATGGAGACCATGACGAAATCCAACGACAAGGCCACCGCCCTGCGGAACGACATCCTGGCGATCAAACGGGAACGCATACTTTCGGAAGCGGTCGACCTATTCTACGAGAATGGGTATCTTTCGACAAACGTGGACGCGATCGCGCAGCAGCTCGGCGCCACCAAGCCGTTCGTCTACTATCACTTCAAGAGCAAGATCGAGCTGCTTTCCGACATCTGCAGCCGTCTCATGCTGGAAGCACTGGACGTGGCCGAGGCCGCCGCGGGTGCGGACGCCGGCCCGGTCGAAAAGCTGGCGCAGTTCGCGGTCGGCTTCACGAAGCTGGTGCTCGAGCGGCACAAGCACGTGTCGATCTACTTCCGCGAGGAACTGAACCTGCCGGACGATGTGAAGGCCGCCATCAGCGACATGCGCAGGAAGATCGACTACCGCCTGCGCGGCATCCTCAAGGAGGGTGTCCAGACCGGCGAGTTCCACTTCTCGAACGTGGCCGTGGCGAGCCAGATCGTCTCCGGAATGGTGAGCTACACCTTCGCCTGGTACGACGAGGCGCGCCCGCTCTCCAAGGAGGCCATCATTCGCCAGATGCTGGAGCAGGTGCTGATGTCAGTCGGCGTCGACCGCGCGCGCCTCGACGCCGTGCAGAAACCGCAGATCGCATGACCACCGCACGTCCCCGCCGCTGACCGCGCGATCGAAGGCACGGGAGAGACCCCTCCCAACTCCTTCGCCCGAATCTGCTCCACGTTCCCGCCGCCCGCCTGGCCCGGTGAGATCGGGAAGCCCGGAGCGTGTGCCTTCTCGCAGCGACGTTCCACCGAACCGTCGGATCGAACCCGACGTCCGCCATCAAATCCGAGAGCGGCCGACGCCGCGGCGATCGACTCCGATTTGGCCTTGCCGTACCTATCCGTACATTGTTATACTGATAAGTATAAACAGGGCGATCCGGCGTCTGGCCGCTACGCCCGGGCGTGCCGGCTGGCCGGCGGGGCAGGAGAAGACCGAGGACATGGATTTCGAACTCACAGAACATCAGCGTTTGCTGAGCGACCTGGTGACGAAGTTCGTCGAGAAGGAGATGCCCAAGGACGCAGTCGCTCGATGGGACCGCGACAACGAACTGCCGAATGACCTCCTGGACAAGATGGCTGAAGTCGGCCTCATGGGAGCGAGCCTGCCCGAGACCTACGGCGGCACCGGCGGCGGGATCATCGAAGAGACGATCGTGCTGGAAGGGCTGGCGAGACACAGCTCGACCGTCGCGCTGGCCTACGGTCTCGACGTCTGTTTCGGTGCCGTGACGCTCGAACGCCACGGCACCGAGGAGCAGAAGCGGTATTTCCTGACGGGTCTCGCCCGCGGCGAGCTGCACTTCGCCTTGTCTCTCACCGAACCGGGCGGCGGAACCGATATCCTCGGCGCGATGAAGACCGTCGCGCGCGAAGACGGCGACGACTGGATCATCAACGGCGCCAAGGTCTTCACCACGGGTCTCAACATCGCGAAGTGGATCTTCGTGGTGGCGCGCACGTCGCGCGACGCGGAGAAGCCGTCTCGGGGACTGACCGTTTTCCTCATCGACAAGGACACACCCGGCATCCGCTACAACAAGATCGACAAGCTCGGCTCGCGCTTCCTGCATTCCTACGAGGTCGTCTACGAGGACGTCCGCGTGCCGAAGGCGTCGATCGTCGGGGCGGTCGGGCGGGGCTGGCCGACGATCCTCGACACGCTCAACAACGAACGGATCTTCGTTGCGGCGGTGTGCTGCGGCCTGGGCCAGGGGGCGCTGGAAGACGCACTTCAGTATGCCAAGGAGCGCAGCGCCTTCGGCCGGCCCATCGGCCAGTTCCAGGCGCTGCAGCACCAGCTTGCAGACCGGATGACGGAGCTCGAATCCGCGCGCCTGCTGACCTACAAGGCGGCCTGGCTCCAGGATCAGGGGCGCGACTGCTCGCTCTATGCCGCCATGGCGAAGCTGCATGCATCCGAGAGCGCCTTCCGGATGACCGACACGGGGATGCGCATCCTCGCCGGCTACGGCTTCACCATGGAATATCACATGCAGCGCTACTATCGCGACATTCGCCAGCTCATCTTCGCGCCGGTTACCAACGAGATGAGCAAGAACTTCATCGCTCAGGTCGGCGGCGGCCTGCCCAAGTCCTATTGAAGGCCGCCCGATGAACGACGCACTGCACCTCTACGAGCGGATGATGCTCATCCGCCAATGCGAAGAGCAGTTGAACGACGTCTTCGCCAAAAACCTCTTTCCCGGGTACATCCATTCGTATCTTGGACAGGAGGCTTGCGCGGTCGGCATCTGCGCGGCCCTGAACGACGACGACTACCTCATGTCGAACCATCGCGGGCGCGGGCACTACCTGGCCAAGGGAATGGAACTGCGATCCATGATGGCCGAGATGTTCGGGAAGGAGACCGGCATCGCCGGCGGTCGCGGCGGCGAGATGCATGCAGCCGATCCCGCGCTCGGCATCCTCGGCGGCAACGGGATCGTCGGCGCGGGGCTGCCCATCGGCGCCGGAGCCGCCTACACGGCCCAGCTTAACGGCAAAGGCCAGGTAGCCGTCGTCTTCTTCGGGGAAGGCGCCAGCAACAACGGCTCCTTCGGCGAGACGATGAACCTGGCCGCGGCCTGGAAGCTGCCGCTGATCATGGTTTGCGAGAACAATCTCTATGCCGAGATGACCCCGTTCGCGAACACGGTCGCCCAGCCGGACGTCGCCATGCGGGCGGAGGGCTATGGAATGCCGGGAGAAGTGGTCGACGGCAACGACGTCCTGGAAGTCCGGAAGGCGGCGATCCGCGCGGTCGAGCGTGCCCGTGTGGGCGCCGGACCGACCTTGCTCGAACTCAAGACCTACCGATGGGGCGGCCACTTCCAGGGCGACCCGCGCAAGTACCGGTCCCGCGAGGAAGAGAAGGCGTGGATGGAGAAGTGCCCGCTGAAGCGCTACCGGGCCTTCATGCTCGAACAGGACATCGACGCCGGATCGATCGAGAGCATCGACCTGCGGCTGAAAACCGAGGTTGAGGAGGCAATCCGGCTCGCGCTCGCGGCAGACGAGCCGCGGCCCGAGACCGCGCTCGACCATGTGTTCGCCGGCGAGGTGGCGTGATGGCGAGCAAGACCTATTGCTGGGCGCTGATCGACGCGATCCACGAGGAGATGAGCCGCGACGAGACCGTCGTCCTCCTGGGCGAGGACGTGGCGGAGGCCGGCGGTGCTTTCGGCGCCTCACGCACCCTTCTCGAGAGCTTCGGCCCCCGGCGCGTGCGTGACACGCCGATCAGCGAGGAGATCATCGTCGGGCTCGGAGTCGGAGCGGCGATGACCGGTAAGCGCCCGATCGTCGAGATCATGTTCATGGACTTCCTCGGACTGTGCCTCGACCAGATCTTCAACCAGGCGGCAAAGACCCACTACATCTACAGCGGTGCCTTCAAGATGCCGCTGGTGATCCGCACCTCGACGGCGGTCGAGATGGGCATCGGCCCGCATCACTCGCAGCTCCTGGAAAGCTGGCTGGGGCACGTGCCGGGCCTCAAGGTCGTGATGCCCTCGACGCCGCGGGACGCCAAGGGGCTGATGAAGGCTGCGATCCGCGACGACAACCCGGTCGTCTTCATCGAGCACCTGGCGATGCATCGGGTGAAGGAGGATATCGAGGACGACGACTTCGTCATCCCGATCGGCAAGGCCGACGTGAAGCGCAAGGGGCGCGACGTCACCGTCGTCGCCACCGGCCTTCAGGTCGCGCGGGCGCTGGCGGCGGCGGACGAACTGGCGAAGGACGGCATCGAGATCGAGGTGATCGACCCGCGCACCATCAGCCCGCTCGACATCGACACGATCGTGGAATCGGTGAAGAAGACCAACCGCGCGCTGGTCGTGACCTCGTCGCTGAAGCCTTTCGGGTTCGGCTCGGAAGTCTCCGCCGAGATCACGGAACGTGCCTTCTTCCATCTGGACGCCCCGGTCGCGCGGCTGACGCCACCCTTCGCACCGGCGCCGTTCGGCAAGAAGTTCGACGCCTGGCTCAACCCAAATGCGGAGAGCATCGCCGCCTCCGTTCGTTCCCTGCTCGGCTGAGGACGCGGGAATGGCGTATCCCATCACCATCCCCAAGCTCGGCCTCACCATGACCGACTGCACGCTTGTCGAATGGATGAAGCAGGACGGCGACCGCGTCGCGGCGGGCGAAATCCTCTTCGCCGTCGAGACCGACAAGATGGTCAACGAGATTGAGGCCGAGCGGGACGGCTACCTTCGTCGCACCGCCGGGCCGGACACGGTGCACCTGGTCGGCGACACGGTGGGCTATCTGCATGACAGCTGCGAGGCGGCGCTGCAGGATGATCCGCCCCGCGCGCCCGCCGCGGCATCGTCCTCCCGGGTCGAGCCGGCGCCGAGCGAGGAGCCGGAGCGCGCCACGCCGGAAGGCATGGTCCTCTCGATGCAGGCGCGAACGGGCGACGGCACGCGCCTCTTCATCTCCCCCGTGGCGCGGACCATTGCCTCGACGCACGGCCTCGACATCGCCGAACTGGAGGGGCTCGGCAGCGGCCCGGGGGG
>CATMOC010000323.1 GCA_950071955.1 uncultured Mesorhizobium sp.
GGGGTCTACCCGCCTCCATGGAGTATCAAAAGGCGGTTGCCAGAGCCAACCAGTAGCCCTCATGGTGAGCCTGTCGAACCACGAGGGCGCTTGGCGCTTCACCCTCACCACATCGTCGCCTTCGCCCGCTCCGGCCATTCCGCGTCATAGGCCTTGCCGTCGATCCTCTCGCGGCTGGTGACGGCGAGGATGTCGCCCGGCGTCGGCAGGCTCCTCGGATCGACGTGCCTGTCGGCGTTCCACAGGTCGGATCGCACGATGGCGCGGGCGCACTGGAAGTAGACCGCGTCGATCGCCACCACCATGACCGAGCGCGCCGCCTTGCCGTCGACCGCGAAGGACGCGCAGAGTTCGGCGTCGATCGAGAGCGTCGCTCGGCCGTTGACCCTGAGCGTCGTGCCCGAGCCGGGGATCAGGAAGAGCAGCCCCACGCGCCCGTCACGCACAACGTTCTTCAGCGAATCGGCGCGGTTGTTGCCGCGCCGGTCGGGCAGCATTAGCGTTCGCTCGTCATGGATGCGCACGAAACCCGGCAGGTCGCCGCGCGGCGAACAGTCAAACCCCTCCGGGCCGGCGGTCGCCAGCGCCACGAAGGGCGAGGCCTTTATGAGCGCCGCGTATTCCGGGATGATCCGGTCGAGCTCCTTGACCAGCGACGTCTCGCCGGGCTGTCCGTAGAGGGCTTCGAGCTGAGCGATGGTGGTGATGGTGGTCATGGTGGCTTTCGGGACGGGGATGAGTGAGCTCGAAAGATGCGACCAGGTCGGCGGCAAGACAAGGGCGCCTCAAACGCATAGACGTATTTCCCGCAGGTCGCCCCTTTCCTCGCGGCACTCGATGCTGCAACACCGGCTACTCTAGGAGAGTTCGGCCGTCACGCAGAGCATCCGGTTCACAGGATCATCCGTTCGAGCGGCGGCTTTCTTCGATCGAGGGCCCAAAGCCCCCGTTCGTTTCAGGTCCGTGGCTTGCCAATAGAACATGATTGCAGAAGTTTGCTGCCGGGCCGACGTTCTCTGGCCTAAACCTGCTTTTCTACAGACGGTCATGAACTACGCTGCTGCCTGGCCGGATGGGCTCAAGAGTATCAGAGAACACATGATGGCGAGCAAGAAGCGGTCGAATGAATCAATGGCGGCAAAGGCCGTATGGCCGCTCCTTTTTCTCACGGCTGCGCTTCACGCGTATCTGGGACTGTCGTTGGTTGCCTATGTGTTCATGGGAGTGTCGAACCCGGCCAGCGGACCCGGTGGATGGATAGTGGCCACGACAGGTGGACTCCAAGCGGTTGCGGCGACAGCGGCCTTCGTGCTCGCCGCCCGGCGCGATCTACGCGGCGCTACCCTTGCCGTGGCGGGCAGCATCATGATGGGCTGGTTCTCGACGCTGCCGTCCGTCGCCGAGCAAGGGCTCGACTTTCGCGGCAACGACAGAATTGCCTCTGTCTACTTCGTCCTCTCCCCGATCATCGCCATCGTTGCGGGAACACTGGCTTGGCGCAACCTGTATCCGATTGCGGCCGCACTTATCGCAACGGCGACGACCTTCGCCGGCATTGTGTTCGTCATCGCATTCGCTATCGCCATCGCGACGTACGGCTTTTAGGACCATGAAGTTCGAGGCTCGAAGTCACGGGAAAGGACCGGCTTCGAGCAGCGAGTGACAGGGCGCCTCGACGGTGCTAGAGGCAAGACCTGCTGTCCGCTTGCACCTCCCGCTATGAGATTCTTGGCCGAGCCGCGGCGCATCCATGCAGCGCAACTCGCCTGTTTCTCGTATCGGATGCTGGGTCTCCCGCCGTTGCAACCGCGCAGATCATGAGCTTCAAGCCGGACATGCGGCAGCGATACGCAATCAGACCGGAGCAACCCAATGGCCGGCAAGTCTTTCCCACCCGCAAGCAGCCCCGTCCCCCTCCTCTCCGGCGGCAATCCACAGATCCCCAAGGGCTTCGGCAATGCGCCCGTGCAGGCCTACATCGCCGCCATGCCGGGCTGGAAGAGCGATCTCGGCCGCCGGCTCGATGCGATCATCGTGACTACGGTGCCGGAAGTGAAGAAGGCGGTGAAGTGGAACTCGCCGTTCTACGGCGTCGAAGAGGGAGTCTGGTTCCTCTCCTTCCACTGCTTTGCGAAGTACGTGAAGGTGACGTTCTTCCGCGGCGCCTCACTCGATCCCGTCCCGCCCGGCGTCTCGAAGCACCCGGCAGTGCGCTACTACGACATCCGCGAGGGAGCGTTCGACGAGAGCCGCTTCGCCGACTGGGTGAAGCAGGCCAGCCGGCTGCCTGGAGAGAAACTGTAGGTCGCGGCGACTTCTCCGGACGCCGTCATGGCGGGGAGCTTCCTCGACGCGGCGCGACCGGCGACGGGCATGCTGGCCCAACGATCCGGCACATGCACGGACTTGCAGCAAAAGTTCTGCTTTGCCACACACGCCGCATGAACAGCGAACAGTCGATCGCCAAGGCCGCCCTGTGGATGGGCGGCTGGCTCGCCCTGATGCTCACCATGACCGTGGCCGGCCGCGAGGCGGCCCGCCACATCGACTTGTTCCAGCTGATGGTGCTCCGGTCAGCCATCGGGCTCGTCCTGCTGTCGCCGCTGGTGATGGTCGCCGGGGGGTGGCGGTCCGTCCGCACGCCGGTGCTCGGCCAGCATGTCGGCCGCAACGTCGTCCACTACGCCGGCCAGTACCTGTGGCTCTATGCGCTGACCCTGATCCCGATCGCGCAGCTGATCTCGATCGAATTCACCATGCCGATCTGGACGGCGCTCTTCGCCGTGATCTTCCTTGGCGAGCGGGTCGGATGGCGCAAGGCAACCTCGATCGCGCTCGGGCTCGCCGGTGTCGCCGTCATCGTGCGCCCCGGCGGCGAGAACCTGAATTTCGGCCAGCTTTACGCTCTCGCCGCCGCCTTCGGCTTCGCCATCTCGGTGATCATGATCAAGACCCTGGTCAGGCGCGACAGCGTCACCACCATCATCTTCTGGATGCTCGTCATCCAGACGATCCTTGGCATCGTGCCGGCCGCGCTCGTCTGGCAGGTGCCGCCGGCCTCGTCCTGGCCGTGGATACTGGTCGTCGCCTTCTGCGGAACCTTCTCGCACTACTGCATGGCACGGGCCATGGTGCATGCCGAGGCGACCGTGGTCGTGCCGATGGACTTTCTGCGCGTGCCACTCGCCGCGGTGGTCGGCTACCTCGTCTACGCGGAGGCGATCGACATCTACACCGCGCTCGGCGCCGCCATGATCCTGTTCGGCAATCTTCTCAACCTGCGCAAGGCTGGCACGGCGCGCATCCCGGCCGGCTGACGCTGCGGAGCGCGGGGAATACCCGCTGAAACCGCGCCTGTCGCCCGCTTTTCCTTGTCAATCGAGGGATCGCGCGTATATCACCGCGCGAGGCTGGGGAAGGAAGAAGCGGCACGAGCCGCCCGCCCGGCCTGACGGGAGTACGGGCAGCGGATGCCGAAGATCATCGACGTCCAGGGCGTGACGAAGCGGTTCGGCAATGTGCTGGCCGTCGACAATTGCTCACTCAGCGTGGAGGAAGGCACGATCACCGGGCTGATCGGCCCCAACGGCGCGGGCAAGACGACGCTCTTCAACATGGTCGCCGGCGCCTTTCCTCCCACCTCAGGGCGCATCCTGCTCGGCGGCGAGGACGTGACGAGACTGAAGGCGCACGAGCTCTTCGCGCGCGGCCTGCTTCGCACCTTCCAGATCGCCCAGGATTTTTCCAACATGACGGCGCTTGAGAACCTGATGATGGTTCCGGCCGGACAGTCGGGCGAGGCCTTGTTTTCGGCCTGCTTCCGGCGCGGCAAGGTGATGGCGGAAGAGGCCGAGACCCGCCGCAAGGCCGACGAGGTCATGCAGGTCATCCGCCTCTCCCACGTCAAGAACGAGCGCGCCGGCAATCTCTCGGGCGGCCAGAAGAAGCTGCTCGAACTCGGCCGCGTGATGATGGCAAGGCCCCGCGTCGTGCTGCTCGACGAAATCGCGGCCGGGGTCAACCGGACGCTCCTCAACGACCTCGCCGCGGTCGTGCAGCGCCTCAACCGCGAGGATGGGCTCACCTTTTTCGTCATCGAGCACGACATGGACCTGATCGCCCGGCTCTGCGACCCCGTCATCGTCATGGCGGCCGGCAGCGTCATGATGCAGGGACCGATGTCGGAGATCCGCAACGACCCGGAAGTCATCGAAGCCTATTTCGGCGGCGCGCAGGCAGCAGGGGCGCACTGATGGCCCTCCTGGAGATGACCGGCATCCATGCCGGCTACGGCGGCGCCAACATCCTCAACGGCGTGTCGATCGCCATCGACGCCGACCAGATTGGCGTCATCGTCGGCCCCAACGGCGCCGGCAAGTCGACGACGCTGAAGGCGCTCTTCGGGCTGCTGACAGTCAGCGAGGGCTCGACCGTCTTCGACGGCAAGGACATCACGAACGCGGCCCCGGAGAGGCTTGTCGAGCAAGGGCTCTCCTTCGTGCCGCAGGAGTTCAACGTCTTCCCGACCATGTCGGTGCAGGAGAACCTCGAGATGGGCGCCTACTCGCGCCGCGATTCGTTCCGGCACATGATCGATCAGGTCTACGGCTTCTTCCCGCCTCTCAAGGAAAAGCGCCGCCAGCCGGCGGGGGAGCTTTCCGGCGGCCAACGCCAGATGGTCGCGATCGGGCGCGCGCTGATGACCGAACCACGCCTGCTGCTGCTGGACGAGCCGACAGCGGGGCTTTCCCCGCGCTACATGGGCGAGATCTTCGACCGGATCGTCGCCATCAATGCCGCGGGCGTCGGCATCCTGATGGTTGAGCAGAACGCGCGCCAGGCACTCGGCTTTGCCCATCGCGGCTTCGTGCTCGCCGGCGGCCAGAACCGCTTCACCGGAACCGGAGCGGAACTGCTCGCCGACCCGGAGGTCGCCCGGAGTTTTCTCGGCGGAGGAGCCGACGACCATGCCTGACGCCGGTCTTCTCTCGGTCCTGCCGATCAGCGAGTTCGTCTTCTTTCTCAACAAGGTGGTGATCGCCGGCCTGATCATTGGCTCGATCTATGCTCTGGGAGCCGTGGGCGTGACGCTGATCTTCGGCATCCTGGGTGTGGTGAACTTCGCACATGGCGGCTTCTATGTAATGGGCGGTTATAC
>CATMOC010000324.1 GCA_950071955.1 uncultured Mesorhizobium sp.
GGCATCGACGCGACGGCCGTCATCCTCCTCTTGTGTGCGATCTACATCGTCATGGGCTGTTTCCTCGAGGGGGTGGCCATGATCCTGATCACCGTGCCGATCACGCTGCCGCTGATCCTGTCGTTCGGCTTCGACCCGGTGTGGTTCGGCGTGATGCTGGTGATCCTCATCGAGATCGGACTGATCACGCCGCCCATGGGCATGAACCTGTTCGTCATCCGCGCCGTGAGCCCAGGCATCACGATCGCCCAGATGTATCGCGGCGCGTTTCCCTTCCTCGCCGCGCCGCTCGTGCTGATCGCCATGCTGATCATGTGGCCGCAACTGGCGCTGTGGCTGCCATCGCAACTTCGCTGAAATGGAGACAAGCATGCCCAAAGTATTCCAGCTCGGATTCGTCGCCCTCGGCGTCAGCGATTTTGAAAGGACTCGAGACTACTACGTCGACACGTTCGGGACCACCGAGGTCGACCGGGAGAAGGACGGCACGGTCTATCTTTCCGTCGGCTATCACCACCACGACATGGTGCTAAGACCGGCCGACGACAAATCGCTGCTGCACCTTGGCTACCAGCTCAGTCCCGGCACCGGGCTGGACGACTTTGCCAGGGACGTGGAGGCCTTCGGGCTCAAGGCGCGGAAGAAGAGCGATTCGCAGCCCGGCATTGCCGAGCTTGTGGAAGTGGAAGGCCCGGCGGGCAACGTCTTCCAGTTCTACGAGGCGATGGAGGCGCCTGCCCCCGGCTTCAAGTCCGGAACCGTGGCGCCGCTCGGCCTCGGCCATGTGGCCGTGATCTCGCCGGAAGCTGAAAAGCTCATTGCCTTCTATCGGGATTTCCTGGGCTTCTGGGAGACCGACTGGATCGGCGATCTCGCCAACTTCCTAACCTGCAGCCACGAGCACCACGCCGTCAACATCGTCAACGCGCCGATTTCGAAGGTCCACCACATCGCCTTCCAGCTGCAGGACAACAGCCACCAGTTTCGTGCCGCGGACCGGCTGATCGCCGGCGGCGTGCCGACCAAGTGGGGCCCCTCGCGCCACACCGCCGGCCACAACGTCGCCGCCTACCACTACGACCCGGACAGGACGCTGATCGAGCTTTACACGGACATGGACGTCTTCGTGCCGGAACTCGGCATGTGCCAGCCGCGCCCGTGGCACGAGCATTTCCCGATGAAACCGAAGCGCTGGGACCCGCAGTTCAGCGCCTGGGAAGTGGAGTTCGGCTTCGACCTGGCGCAGGGCTGAACGGCCCCCTCCCCGGCCGCGTGGGCAATCAGCCGAGTTCGAGCGTGGTGACGGCGAAGATGCGGGACATCGCCATGTCCGGCGCGGGGCCGCGATACATGCGTGTCGTCTCGAACCCCCTGCTCATGCCGGCGTGCAGGAGCGTTTCCGCGAAGGCGGGGTTGCCGTCCGGCACGTCCAGATGGAGGTCGCCGTCGCAGCCGCGCGCGAGCGCCGACAGCAGCCGGGTCGCCGTTTCGAAATCTTCCGCGAAGAGCGGACCGATCTTGAAGCCTTCGCGGCAGGGGCGACGCACCGCGTATCCCTTCACTGCACCGTCCCGCACGCTCGCCAACGCAGAGTGGCCGTCGCCGGTCCATTGCCGGAGGAAGGATGGCCGGGGTGCAGGGAAACATATCCGGTCGAAGGCGGCGATTAGCGCGGAATCCTGCGGCTTGACCGGGCGGATTTCCGCATCGAAACCGGCTGTCTCGATGCGTCCGCTGTAGCGGAAGGTGCGGTAGGCCGGGACGAAACCCATGCGGCCGTAGTTCGCCTTCTGGGCGGGAACGGCGTCGAGCCCGATCGTGCAGCCGGAGAGCCGTTCCATGCCGGCGTCCCACACCGCCTTGCCGTGGCCCTTGCCGCGCAGTTCGGCGCGGCAGATGTAGAGCCCGATGAAGCCGAAATCCGGGCCGTAGCGGACAGCCGAAATGCCGGCCGCCAGGTCGCCGTCGACGAATGCGCCGAGGAAGCCTTCGGGATCGGCGGCGTGGAATGCTTCGGCGTCGTGGAGCCCCGGGTTCCAGCCCTCGAGCGCTGCCCATTCGACGAGCGTGTCGAGTTCCGCGCGGGTGAGCACGCGGATCGTGCGGCCGCTCATACCGCTTCCGCCGCCAGCGTCGAGAACGACGCCATGGTTCCCGAAAAGCGCTTCGGCGCCGGCGCGGCATAGGCGCCGCGCTTGGAGGTGGTAAGCCCGAGCGCCACCAGCGCTTCGGCCTGCTTGACGGCCGCCCCCACCCCGTCGATCACCGGCACGCCGAACTCGCCCTGCAGCCGGTGCGCCAAGTCCGCCATGCCGGCGCAGCCGAGCACGATGGCTTCGGCGTGGTCGTGGTCGAGCGCATAGCGGATCTCGTCGCGCAGGCGGCCGCTGGCGCCCGACAGCGGGTCCTCCAGCGAGAGCACCGGAATGCCCGCCACCCTGACCCGCACGCGACCGCCCATGCCGTAGCGGATGGCGAGTTCCTCGATCGGGATGCGCGCGCGCTCATCGGTGGTGACGATCGCGATGCGCTTGGCGATGCACGCGGCGAGGCTCAAAGCGGATTCGCAGATGCCGAGCACGGGGATGGATGCCATGGCGCGCGCGGCGTCGAGGCCGGTGTCGTCGAAGCAGGCGATCACGGCCGCGTCGCAGCCCGCGCGCTCGCCTTCCCGGATGAGATCGAGCAGGCCCGGCACCGACAGCGCCTCGTCGAAATATCCCTCGATGGATGCGGGACCGGTGCGGGACGTGACCGCCTCGATGGTTGTCAGCGGCCCCGCCGCCGCGCGCGCGGCCGCGGCGATGGTCTGCGTCATCGACGCGGTCGTGTTCGGGTTGACGACGAGAATGCGCATGATGCGGGAAGCCTATCCCCGCGCCCGCTTGCGGCCAAGCCACAGGATGATGCCGAGCGTCGCGGCAATGACGAGGAAGGAAAAGGCCGTCGTGACCGTGCCGAGCGCATAGAGCACAGGCGTCGTGACGTTGGTGGTCATTCCGTAGATTTCCAGCGGCAGCGTGTTGTAGGTGCCCGAGGTCATGAGGGAGCGGGCGAACTCGTCGTAGGAGAGAGTGAAGCCGAAAAGTCCGACGCCCACGAGGCTCGGCGCGATCATCGGCAGGAGCACGTGCAGGAACGTCTGCCACGACGAGGCGCCGAGATCGCGCGCCGCTTCCTCGTAGGACGGCGAGAAGCGGTTGAAGACCGCGAACATGATCAGCACCCCGAATGGCAGCGTCCATGTGAGATGGGCGCCGAAGGCGGAACTGTACCATGCCGGCGGTATCCCGATCTGCTGGAACATCACGCCTATGCCGAGCGAGACGATGATGGAGGGCACCACCAGGCTCGCCACCGCCAGGTAGAAGAGCGGCGTGGCGCCGACGAACTTGCGCCGGAACGCGAGACCGGCCAGCAGCGACACGACCACGGTCACCAGCATGACGCCGATGCCGAGCATCAGCGAGCGGCGGAAGCTGCCGCCGAAATCGCCCACCGCCTGCTGCTGGGTCAGATCGTAGAACCAGTGCAGCGAGACGCCGTTGAGCGGAAACGTCAGGCCGCCGCTTGGCCCCTGAAATGACAGGATGAGGATCGCCGAGAGAGGACCGTAGAGGAAGAGGACGAACAGGACGAAAAAGACCGTGAGGATCCAGAACTCCAGGCCGCGCCTTTCGTGAGACATCTCAAAGCTCCTTCCGGATGTCGACGATCCGCAGGATGCCGGCGACCATGACGAGCACCAGCGCGAGCAGGATGACGGCGTTGGCAGCGGCGGCCGGATATTGCAGCAGCGACATCTGGTTGCGCATCATCAGGGCGACCGAGGCGCTCTGGCCGCCCGACATCACCTGCACGGTAATGAAGTCGGCCATCACGAGCGTCACCACGAAGATGGTGCCGATCGCGATGCCGGGCTTGGCGAGCGGCAGGATGACGTTGGTGAGGGTTTGGAAGCTGGTGGCGCCGGCGTCGCGCGCCGCCTCGATCAGGGAGTGGTCGATGCGCATCAGCGTGTTGAAGATCGGCGTGACCATGAAGAGCGTGTAGAGGTGCGTCATGGCGAGCACGACCGCGAAGTCGGAATAGAGCAGCCATTCGATCGGCGCCGGGATGAGGCCCATGTCGATCAGGGTCGAGTTGACCAGCCCGTTCCGTCCCAGCACCGGGATCCACGAGATCATGCGGATTATGTTCGACGTGAGGAAGGGCACCGTGCAGACCAGGAACAGGACCATCTGCATGGTGGTGGTGCGGATGTGGAAGGCGAGGAAATAGGCGACCCAGAAGCCGAGGAAGAGCGTGACGGCCCACACGATGGCGGCGAACTTCAGCGTGTTCAAATAGGTCTTCCACGTGACCCACGAACCCAGCGTGTCCTGGTAGTTCATCAGGATGAAATCGGGATAGAGCCGGGCGAAGTCGTAGTCCCAGAAGCTGACGGTGGCGATGACGATCAGCGGCGCGAGCAGGAAGGCGCCCAGAATGAGCGCCAGCGGCGCGGCCTGCAGGTAGGCGGCGAGCGACGCGATGCCGGCGCGGCGCGTCCTCGGCCGGCGCGCGGCGGCTGCCTGTTCGACGGCGATCGTCATCATTGCCCCCAGAGGTTCGAAGACTGGCCGGAAGGGTCTTCCCGCGGGCGGGAAGACCCCGTTCTCATCAGGAGGCGATGAACTCGTTCCAGCGGCGGACCATGTAGCGATCCTCGTCCATGACCGAGTTCCAGCAGGCGACCGCGCCCATGCGCTCCTCGAAGGAACCGCCGTCGCGCAGATCGCCCGCGCGTACCGCGACAGCTACGCCCGCTATCCCCGACTGATCCCGCTGCTGACCGCGTACCCGGTTTCCAGCACGCACGCCGTCTCCATGTACAACGCGCTGGCGGCCGCCCTGAGCGGGGCCGGATTCGGCGCCGCCGACACACTGCGGGTCATCACCCTGATCGACAGCTTTGTGTTGGGCTCGGCCCTGGACGCCGCCGCGCCCGCCGCCCCCTGGGGCAGCAGCGAGGACGTGGGCCCGCAGCTTGCCGCCGCCCTGGCCGCCGCCGCGCAGGACCGCGCCGTGGACGCCTTCGAGTTCGGCCTTGCGGTGCTGTTGCGCGGCCTGGCCCCCTG
>CATMOC010000325.1 GCA_950071955.1 uncultured Mesorhizobium sp.
CCCCACCGGCATCCAGATGCGTGACAGCGAACGGATCCTGCCCATGTCCGACGTCAGCCCCAGGGCCCGGCCCGCGGCCAACAGGATCCGTGTACCCGGACCCGGTGTCCGTTCTTCCCGGTTGCCCCCACCCGTGAGCAGCGACCTCAGGTCGTCTCCCGAGAGCACATGCGGCATGTCGGACCCGGGCACGTCGGGTCGGATCCGCCTGGCACCCGTGGCAACCACCAGGACGTCCGGCTCTAGGTCGGCGACGGTCGCCTCGTCGGCGGTCACGCCGCAGCGGACGTCCACGCCCAGTTCGTGGAGCGATGCCTCCAGATAGCTGACCAGGTCGCCGTTGAGGGGCGTGGTGAGCGAGGAGAACCATGCTGTGCCGCCGAGCCTGGACTCCTTCTCCAGAAGGGTGACCCGATGGCCCCGGCCGGCAGCGGTCCGGGCGCACTCCAGGCCCGCTGGCCCGCCGCCGACGACCACCACGACGAAGGACAGGACGAGGAAATCCATGCCGATGTTGTAGTTGGGCGGGACGATCGGCGTGTACATGACCCCGGCGACGCCGGCCACCACCGCGGCCATGGCGAACACCACCGTGAACCGGCGCTGGATGTCGATGCCGAGGAACCCGACCGTCTGGCGGTCTTCCATGCCGGCGCGCACGACCATCCCGTAGGTGGTGAAGCGCAGGAAGGCGATGACGAGCCCTATGATCAGCAGCGCGAAGGCGAGGTAGATCAGCCGCCACCAGGGATAGTAGATGCCGGCGAGACCGACCCAGGAGCCGACGTCGGCGCTTCCCGACAGCGCCGCCGGTGCGGCGACCGGGATGGGGTTGGCGCCGAAATAGGCCTTCACGACCTCCTGCAGGACGATTGCGAGACCGAAGGTCACCAGGATCTGCTCGGCGTGGCTGCGGCGATAGAAGTAGCGGATGAGGCCGCGTTCCATCGCGATGCCCAGGATCAGCATCACGGGAATGGCGAACAGGATTGACAGCGGCACCGACCACTGGACCAGGAAGGCGCCAAAATCGCCGAGCCAAGCCTGCACGAGCGGCGTGCGGATCTCCATGGGCGATCCCCATGGCGTCAGCTTCTCCGGATCGACCGTGACCGTCTCGAGCTGGAGCAGCCGGCTGAAGACGACGGCGCAGAAGGCGCCGATCATGAACAGGGCGCCATGCGCGAAGTTGACGACGCCCAGCGTGCCGAAGACCAGCGTGAGGCCGAGCGCGATGAGAGCGTAGGCAGCGCCCTTGTCGAGGCCGTTGAGCAGTTGCAGAACGAATTGGTCCATGGTGTTTCCGCCCCGCACGGGGGAGATGGGGATGCCGCAAAGGTGAGGCGGCCGGCCCCGTTGGCCGGCCGCCCGAAGTCACCGTGTCAGCACTTGCTGGAGACCGGGCCGAGTTCGCCGCCGAAAATCGACGGATCGTAGGTTACGACCTCGGTATCGACCTGCTTCACGACCTGGAGGAGATCGTACTTGTCGCGCGGGTTCTCCTTGCCCTGCACCACGAGCACCGGCTTGAAGCACTGGTGGTCGGCGGCGCGATAGAGCGTCGGACCGTTGCCGAGGCCGTCGAACTCGAAGCCTTCCAGCGCCTTCACGACGCCTTCGGGATTGAAGGTGCCGGCCATTTCGCAGGCATTGGCGTAGAGCAGCGCCTGGGCGTAGCCCGTCTGGGCGGCCTGTGAGGGCGGCGTGCCGTATTCCTCGCCGAACGACTTGGTGAAAGCCTTCGTGCCCTCGTTGTCGAGCTGCCAGTCCCAGTTGGCGGTGCCGTAGATGCCCTTGATGGCATCGCCCGCGCCCTGGGCCATGAGCTCGGAGAACAGCGGAACGACGATCTCGAAGTTCTTGCCGTTGGCCTGCTTGTCGCGCATGCCGAACTGCACCGCCTGGCGCAGCGAGTTCACCATGTCGTTGCCGTAGTGGTTGAGGACCAGCACGTCGGCGCCCGAATTGAGCACCGGAGTGATGTATTGCGAGAAGTCGGCGGCGCCGAGCGGAGTGCGCACGGCCGAGACCGTCTCCCAGCCGAGGGCCTCGGTGGCGTTCTTGATGGATTCTTCCTGGGTCCAGCCCCAGGTGTAGTCCGCCGTCAGGTGATAGGCGCGGCGGTCTTTGCCGTAAGCCTCGGCCAGAACCGGCGCGATGGCCTGGCCCGACATGTAGGCGTTGAAGAAGTGACGGAAGCCGTTGGCCTTCTTGTCCTTGCCGGTCGTGTCGTTGGAATGGGTGAGGCCGGCCATGAAGATGACGCCCATGTCCTGGCACAGCGACTGCACCGCGACCGCCACGCCCGACGACGAGCCGCCGCTGATCATGACGGCCTTGTCGCGCTCGATCATGCGCGTCGCCGAGGCGCGGGCCGCGTCCGACTTGGTCTGCGTGTCGCCGGTGACGTACTCGACCTTCTTGCCGAGAATGCCGTTGCCCTTCAGGCTGGAGCCCTTGAAGGTGTTGAGCATGCCGCCGTCGCCCTCGCCGTTGAGGTGCTTGACCGCGAGCTGGTAGGCCTTGAGCTGGTCCTTGCCTTCTTCGGCGTAGGGACCGGTCTGCGGCACGTTGAAGCCCAGCACCACGCTGGAGCCAGTCGGCGCGTTGCAGAATTCCTGCGACCAGGCGCGGCTGGTGAAGATCGTCGGCATGGCGAGACCGGCGCCTGCGATGGCGCTGGTCCTCAGGAAAATTCGGCGATTCATCTTGTCGAAGTTCATGGAGTTCCTCCCTGGGTGTCGCTTCGATTCTGGAAACGGACGGGGCGACTCGTGCGCCGCCTGTCCACATTCTTGCAAAGCGTTGTAAACATATCAATAAGCCTTTGGTTTAATTGAGGAAAACTGTAAATCTGTACTATCGGAGCGGCCGGTGGTAGTAAATGCTTTACAAGCCTTAGCGGAGTCGCCCTTGAAGAACGCCGTTCCCGGATGGAAAGTCAGGAACCTGCGCAAGGCGCAGGGACTGTCGCAGGCCGAGCTTGCCCGGCGGTCGGGACTGTCCGCGCCCTATCTCAACCTGATCGAACGCAACAAGCGTCCGGCCACCGGTCCGCTGCTCGACCGGATCGCCGAGGAACTCGGCGTGGACCGGGCCGTGCTCGACGGGGAAGCCGAGCGCAAGCTCTCCGAGGAACTCGGCGAGATCGTGCTCGATCCCGCGCTGTCTCGTCTCGTCTCCCCCGATGACGCGGGCGACCTCGTCGGACAGTCTCCGCAGTGGGCGCAACTCGTGCGCAAGCTCTACCGGGCGTATCGCGACCAGAACGAATCGGTGATCGCGCTCGCGGACCGGCTCAACCACGATCCCTTCCTCGGCGAGAGCGTCCACCAACTCGTGACGCATGCCGCCTCGATCCGGTCGGCTGCCGAGATCCTGGCCGGTCTTTCGCCGCTCGATACCGCCGACCGGACACGCTTCTTGTCGATCATCGCCTCCGATACCGGCAAGCTCTCGGATGCCGCCCGCTCCCTGGTGGACTTCTTCGACAATGCCAACACCCGCGTCCGTTCCGCGACGTCGATGGAACACGTGGATGCCTTCATCTTCGAGACGAACAATTACTTCGACGAACTCGAGGGCGCCGCCGCGGATTTCCGGCGCTCCTTCCGAGAGGGCGAGACTGCCGTCGCCGCTGCCCGCCGGATGCCTGGGCCGGAGGAAGACAACGAAGCCAGCGCGACCATGTCCGCGCCGTCGCGCCAGTTCGCCCTCGTGCGCAGGGCGATGGACCGGATCGCCGGGTCGCAGATCGAGCGGATCGTGACGAACCACGAGACGCTGCCGACCGAGGAGGCTCGCGACCTCGCCCGTTCGGCGCTCCTCGGCTACGCCGCCGCCGCCGTTCTGATGCCCTATGACGAGTTCCTCGACGCCGCGCGGCGCTGTCGCTACGATCTCGATCTACTCTGCGGCCGCTTTGGGGTTTCCTACGAACAGGCCGCGCACCGGGTGGCGACCTTGCGCCGGCCGGGCTCCGAGGGTGTCCGCTTCGCCTATATGCGTTCCGATCCGTCGGGCTTCGTGACCAAACGCCTGCCGCTTCCCGGGCTGCCCTTGCCGCGCTATGGCACGGCCTGTCCGCTGTGGCCCGTCTACGGCGCATTCCAGTCGGCTGGCGTCACGGTTCGCAGCTACGGCGAACTGCCGGCGGGAGAACAGTTCCTCTTCTTCGCCCGCGCCATCGAGAAGGGGCCGGCGATGGTCGGACGGCCGCGGCACCTGCTGTCGATCATGCTCGCCTGCCCGGCCTCGGATTCGGCCGAGGTCGTCTATGGAGACGGACTGGAGAGGCGCACGGCGATGGTGCCGGTCGGCACGATCTGCCGCCTCTGTTCGCGCATAGGCTGCGGTGCCAGGCAGGAGGCGCCGCTGATCGCCTGACGTTGGCGGCGGGCGTTTCCGACGAAAGACCTATGGCCCGGCGGTATGGATGATTATAGTGGTTGTGGCGCAGGGAGGCATTGCAAGTTGACACAGGCGACGATCCTGGTCGTCGAGGATGAGCCGAACATCGTGGAATCCCTGCGGTTCATCCTGGGCCGGGCGGGGTTCGCGGTCGAGGTCGCGTCGGACGGCGCCGATGCGCTGCGCATCATGCGCGCGCGGAGCTTCGCGGCCGTCATCCTGGACATCATGCTGCCCGGCCTCAACGGTTTCGACGTCCTGAAGGCGGTTCGCTCGGACGAGAGCCTGGCCGGCCTGCCGGTCATCGTGCTGACCGCGAAGGGGCAGGTCAAGGACCGCCAAAACGCCGAGGAGATCGCCGCCTCCGCCTTCATCACCAAGCCGTTCTCAAATGCCGAGGTCGTGGACCGCGTGCGCGAACTGGCGGGCGTGAGGTGAAGGAGCACGATCCCGATAGCCGGGGTGCGCGGGATGCCTCGGCCATCCTTCCCTTCCTGGGCGTCGTGCTCCTGTTCCCGCCGCTGGTCTACATCTTCGCCGCGCCCGTCACGGTCGGCGGCATTCCCCTGATCGTCGCCTACGTGTTCGGCGTGTGGGCGGCAATCATCCTGGTCGCCTTCCTCGTCTCCCGCCGACTGGAACCGGACGCGTCCGAGGCCGCGCGCCTGCCGGGACCGCCCGAGACGCGCTGATGCTGCCC
>CATMOC010000326.1 GCA_950071955.1 uncultured Mesorhizobium sp.
AGTCGGAATGGCCGCTGGCGAGGTGGTCTTCGAAGGCCCGGCCGAGGACCTGACGACCGAAGCCGTCCGCATGATCTATGGCGCCGTTAGCGACGGATCGGACATCTCTGAAGAAATCACCTCGACCAGCATCGATACGCGCCGGCCGAAGGTCAAGGCATCCACCGCATCGCTGGAACCGGCATTGGCTGGCTTTTGACGGGCGGGATCGAGTAGCCCGCGTAACGGGCCTCCACGAAATCCAGGCAACCGGCGCGAGCCGGATCCAACAGGAGAGACATCGATGTTCAAAAAGGCACTGATGGGCGCCGTCGCGCTCGCCGCCCTCGCAGTCGGTTCGGCGCAGGCGGAGGATCTGAAGGACTTCCGCATCGGCATTCTCGGCGGCGAGAACGAGGCCGATCGGCTGCGCAACTTCCAGTGCATGGTCGACAAGCTCCCGGGCGTTCTCGGCGTCGAGAAGGTGTCGCTGTTCCCGGCGGCCGACTATGACGGCGTGATCCAGGGTCTGCTCGGCGGCACGCTCGACTACGCCGAACTCGGCGCTTCGGGCTATGCCAAGGTCTATCTGGAGAACCCGGAAGCGGTCGACCCGATCCTGACGACGATCCAGACCGACGGTTCCACCGGCTATCACTCCGTGATGGTCGCCCGAGCCGATTCCGGCCTCACGTCGCTCAACGACCTCAAGGGCAAGAAGCTGGGCTTCGCCGATCCGGACTCCACCTCCGGCTACCTCGTGCCGGTCGTCACCCTGCCGAAGGACCTCGGCGGCGTCGCCGTGAAGGATTATTTCGCCGAGACCGGTTTCGGCGGCGGCCATGAGAACCTGGTTCTCGAAGTCGTCAAGGGCACTTTCGACGCCGGCACCACCTGGGCTTCGGGCGTCGGCGAATTCAAGGACGGCTATACCTCCGGCAACCTGCGCAAGATGGTCGACAAGGGCATCCTCGACATGGACGATCTCGTCGAGATCTGGAAGTCGCCGCTGATCCCGAACGGCCCGATCGTCGTTCGCACGTCGATGAACGACGACATGAAGACCAAGTTCAAGGACTTCATGCTGGCGCTGCCCGAGAGCGATCCGGCCTGCTTCTCCGCCATCCAGGGCGGCGACTTCAAGGGTTTCACGGAAGTGACTCCGGCCTTCTATCAGCCGATCATCGACGCCCGTAAGGCGCAGATCGGCTCGTAAGCATCAGCCAACCGGACGCGCCGTCCGCGAACCAGCGGGCGGCGCGTCTTGCATGTTCGGACAAGGTATGTTCAGCGCGGGATCGAAATGACGGCCACCATGACGGCGACGCCGCTTTCCGAGACGGGCCATCTCGTCGAGCGCCACTGGCGGGAACTGGCGGGCCGCCGCCGCATGTACACCCTGCTCGGGTTCGGGGTCTTCATTGCCGCCATGACGGCGTCGCTCTGGTTCGCGAACGAGACCAATGCCGGCAAATTCTTCGACCGGCTGCCTTATTTCTTCGATTTCATTTCCATGCTCGTCCCGCGCGACGGATGGGAAGTCTGGCGGGCGATGTTCGATCTGCCCTCGCCCCATTTCGACGGAAGCCTGAAGTTCGACTATCCGGAAGGGCGGGTCTACCTCACGGAGACGCTCTATCTTCCCGAATATTTCTACAAGATGATCGAAACGCTGAATATCGCGGCGGTCTCGACCCTGATCGGTTTCGGCGCGGGGTTCCTGCTCTGCTTCCTCGCTGCGCGCAACCTCGTGGCGAACCGCTGGCTGCGCTTCTTCGTGCGTCGTTTCATGGAAATCCTGCGCGCCTTTCCCGAGATCGTCATTTCGGGATTTTTTCTCGCGATCTTCTCGCTGGGTGCCGTACCCGCGATGATCGCGGTGACGATCCATACCATCGGGGCCCTGGGGAAGATGTTCTTCGAGGTGGTCGAAAACGCCGACATGCGCCCGGAAGAGGGCCTGCGCGCCGCCGGGGGCAACTGGACCGAGCGGGTCTGGTTCGGCATCGTCCCGCAGGTGCTGCCGAACTTCCTGAGCTACGGCCTGCTGCGTTTCGAGATCAACGTGCGCGCCTCGACAATTATCGGCGCCGTTGGCGGCGGCGGCATCGGCGAGGCGCTGAGGCTTTCGATCAGCCGCGGCCACGAGGCCAAGACGCTCGCCATCGTCCTTCTCCTTTTCACCACGATCGTCGTCGTCGACCAGTTCTCCGCCTGGATGCGCAAGCGCCTGGTTGGTTCGCAAGCCTTCGAGTTCGGTCGGGGGGCCTGAGACCATGGCGCTGCTGTCCGCATCCGAGATAGGCAAAGTGGCTGCGCGCCATCCCGCGCTCTTTAAGCGCTCGTTCGCGCAGCGGTTCACCGGCTCGCTGGTCGCCGCCGGGATCGCGCTCTACCTCGTCTTCGCCTGGTGGTTCTTCTCCATCGGGACGGTGTTGTCTAACGGCAACTGGGACATCGCCGGCAACTACCTCGCCGACTGGGTTTCCTACGAAGTCCGGCCGGACGTGGAATTCGCGGAAAGCCACCTGGTGATATCCTATCCGCGCTTCTCTCCGCTTGGAGAAAATCCGCAGCCGGGCTGGGTGACCACCGAACGCGCCGTCGTCGAACGCGTCGTGAATGGTCCGGACACCTCGAAAGGTTCGGGTGGCGGGCAGGACAGTTCGTTCGGCAGCCTGCTCGGGCCGGTCGGAGGGGACACCGCGCCCGCCGCGGAACGCGAACCGGCGGCGACGCCAGAGAGCCCGGAACGGGGGCCGGAAACCGTCCGCGAGGAGGAGATCGTGCGGACCGTCGTCGAGATCGGTCCGACGGCCGCGATCGATATCCGCCCAGGACGCGTCACCGTCACGCGCGGGACCGAAATCCTCGATGTCGACATCGTGCGCAACGAGAGCGTGATCCCACGCGCTCCCCTGCCTGCCTGGGCCCAGCAGCGCGCGACCGGTGGGAAGATCATCGTCAGCTTCGGTTTCTCGGGACGTGCCGAGATCGAGAGCGACGAAGTCAAGATCCGCCACCGTTTCTGGGGCTGGGAGAACTTCGTCTTCGACACGAACTCGCCTTTCTGGGGCAAATCCTTCGGAGAAGTCGTGTCGCTGATCGCGGCGGGACCGCGGCTGGTCCCCGAAATATCCAACTTTGCTCTTGCCGTGAACAACATCCTCTACAATGCCGAATGGCAGCATGCCGACGTATGGATCAAGCTGCTGCAGACCATCGTCATGGCCTTCGTGGGGACGGTCTTCGCGTCGCTGTTGGCATTTCCGCTCGCCTTCGCGGCGGCGCGCAACATCACGCCCAACTTCTTCGCCAATCAGGTCTTCAAGCGCCTGTTCGACTTTCTCCGTTCCGTCGACATGCTGATATGGGCGTTGTTCTTCACCCGTGCCTTCGGCCCCGGCCCGCTGGCCGGCATCTCGGCGATCTTCTTCACCGACACCGGCACCTTCGGGAAACTCTATTCCGAGACGCTGGAAAACATCGACGACAAGCAGCGCGAGGGCGTCCGATCGGTCGGCGCGGCCCCGGCAGTGGTGCAGCGCTACGGCGTCCTGCCGCAGGTGCTTCCGGTGTTTCTCAGTCAGTCTCTCTACTTTTGGGAATCGAACACGCGCTCGGCGACCATCATCGGCGCCGTCGGCGCGGGAGGCATCGGCCTGAAGTTGTGGGAGGCGATGCGCACCAACCAGGACTGGGAGAACGTCGCCTACATGGTCGTGCTCATCCTGATCGTCGTCTTCGTCTTCGACAACATCTCGAACTTTTTCCGCCAGCGCCTGATGGAGGGCTCGTCCCGCTCTTGATGACTTTGCCGGACCGATTTGCTATCTGGCCGTAGCCGTCGGCGGCTTCGTCATTTTGTCACGAAAATCGCCTATCCCGTCGCCTTCGGCGAGGACCGTTTCCCATGCGCTATGCCATCTATTTCACGCCGCCTCATGACGACCCGCTGACGCAGGCGGCGGCGCGTTGGCTCGGGCGCGATCCCTTCACCGGCGCGTCTGTTCCGGCTCCTTCGGTGCCCGGACTTTCGGCGGAAGAACTCGCCTACCATACGGCGTCTGCGCGTCGCTACGGTTTCCACGCCACGCTCAAGGCGCCGTTTGCCCTGGCCCCAGGCGAGAGCGAGCCTGCACTTCTTGCCGCCTTCGATACCTTTTCCGCCAGCGTCGAACCAGTATATCTCCCGGCCATGAAGTTGAGGCAGATCAGCCGCTTCTTCGCACTGACGCCTGCCGACCGGAGCCCGGCGCTGGAGCGTCTGGCGAGCGACGTCGTCGTCGCATTCGATCGCTTTCGCGCGCCCATGACCGATGCGGACATCGCGCGGCGCAATCCCGAATCGCTGAAGCCGGCCGAACTGAAGTACCTCCACCAGTGGGGATACCCGTACGTCTTCGAATCCTTCTTCTTCCACATGACCCTCTCGGGCCGGATATCGGATGCCGATGCCCCGCGCTTCAGCGGAGCGGTGGAAGCCTTCTTCGGTCCCCTGCTGGGCGAGCCGCTTGACATCGCATCGCTCGCGCTCTTCGTGGAGCCGGAACCGGGCGCGCCGTTCACCGTGCTGGCGCACCGCCCGTTGGGGCAGATGCAGCAACGAAAGTCCGCCTGAATGACCGCCGAAACCGTATTGTCCAATGCAAGGATCGTTCTCGCCGACGAGATCGTCGATGGATCGGTCGTCATCCGCGACGGCTTGGTCGCAGACGTCTCGCCCGGCAAGGTGGCGTCAGGCGAGGATTTCGGTGGCGACTACCTGATCCCGGGGCTGGTCGAACTCCACACCGATCACCTTGAAGGCCATTATGCGCCGCGCCCGAAGGTTCGCTGGAATCCGCTCGCCGCCGTTCTGGCGCACGATGCGCAGGTGGCGACGTCCGGCATCACGACCGTGTTCGATGCCTTGCGTGTGGGGCTGGGCGAGGATGCCGACATCGACGCCGCCGAGGTGCGCCATCTGGCCGATGCAATCGAGGACGGAGTGCGCAAGGACCGCCTGCGCGCCGACCATTTTCTCCATCTGCGGTGCGAGGTTTCGGCCGACGACTGCCTGGAAGGTTTCGCGCTGTTTGATGGCGACGAGCGCGTCAGGCTCGTCTCCCTGATGGACCATGCACCG
>CATMOC010000327.1 GCA_950071955.1 uncultured Mesorhizobium sp.
TGGCGAAGGCCGCCAGAAGAAGGAACTGCTGACCCTGACCCGCGAGCGCGACAAGCTGGAGCTGTCGCTGGGCGGCATCAAGGACATGGGCGGCCTGCCGGACATCATGTTCGTGATCGACACCAACAAGGAAGCGATCGCCATCCTGGAAGCGCGCAAGCTGAACATTCCGGTCATCGCGATCCTGGACACCAACTGCGATCCCGACGGCATCACCTATCCGATCCCGGGCAATGACGACGCCGCGCGCGCCATCCGTCTTTACTGCGATGCAGTCGCCAATGCGGCCAAGAGCGGCAAGGGCGACGGCGTGCAGGATTCGGGTGCCGATGTCGGCGCGATGGAAAACCCGCCCGAAGAAACCGCGGCGGCCTGAGCCCTCCAGTGAACGGGCGCCATCATGCGCCCGTCACATAGCGGAGTTACGCGCCGGGCCGCTCCCCAGCTGGCCCGGTGCCCGCACATCATTTCAAGAAGGAAAAGACCATGGCTGCATTCACTGCTGCTGACGTAAAGGCTCTGCGCGAGAAGACCGGCGCAGGCATGATGGACGCCAAGAAGGCCCTAGAAGGCGCCAATGGCGATATCGAAGCCGCGGTCGACGCACTCTCATCGGCGGAGTGCCTCCCGCCGGCCCGGACCGCTACCAAGGGTGCATACTGCAGCCTGGGCGGTTCTTCTCTTAGCGATTGGACTCTTCTCGTTCGCGGGATCGGATTTCGCATCCCTGTGGTCCAGTCCCTCGCCGGTCGCCTTCGCCGGATCGCCGCCGCGAACCTGCGCGGAGGCGCGTCAGCAAGGCTTGGCACCAATGACCCGCTGGCACCCGGCCTATTCGGCGCATCTCGACCGCGATCGCGACGGCGTCGCCTGCGAGCCCTATTTCGGGGGGTAGCGTCGCCGCCGTCCGGCCGGACGCGCACCAGTGCTTCTTGTACAATTGTCCAAAGACCGTGGACAGGCGGACATGAAACCGCTAGAAAATCCTCCGCCAGGGAGGGTGATGAAGCCAGCATGCCGAGAGCCGCACGGGAAACCGATTCCAGGACCGCGATCCTCGACGCGGCGGAAGAGCTGTTTTCGGAGCGCGGCTTCGGTGCGGTGGCGCTGCGCGAGATCGCACGCGCGGCCGGTCTCAACGTCGGCAGCCTGACCTACCATTTCGGCGATAAGGCCGGCATCCTGGAGGCCATCTACAAGCGCCACACCAACCCGATGAACGCCCGCCGGCTGGAACTGATCGGCGAGGCCAAGCGAATCGAGGATCGCGACCAGCGCCTAATGGCGATCCTGCGCGCATACGTGCTGCCGGCATTCTCTTCCTCGGGCGACCTGGTGGGCGGCGGCACGCGGTTCACGCGCGTGCGTGCGATCCTGTCGGCCGAAGGCAACGCCCAGGCGCGCGCGATCATCGCCGACGCCTTCGATACCACGACCAGATCCTTCATCGACGCGATCGCCGAATGCGTCACCGGCGCGGCGCGCGAGGACATCGTCTGGCGCAGCCAGTTCTTGCTCGGCTCGCTCTACTACACGCTGATCAACCCCGAACGAATCTCGCGCCTGTCCGACGGCAGGGCCGACGGGGGCGACCACGACGAGGCGATCCGCCAGATCGTGCTGTCGAGCCACGCGAGTTTCCGGGCGCTCGCCCGAACGTCCGGCACGCCCGCGGGCGAACTGGAGCATTCCGCATGACCAACTCAAAGGGAGGTAGAACCATGAAAATTTCCATCGCATTGAAGGCGGCCGCGGTCGCACTTTCGCTGGCGGCGACGCCGGCGCTGGCGCAGGAGCGCGTCGCGATCGGCACCGGCGGCACCGGCGGCCTGTTCTACGTGATCGGCGCCGGCATGGCCGACATTTTGAACAAGCACATGGAGAACACCACCGCGCGGGCGGAAGTCACCGGCGCGTCGGTGGAAAACATCCGCCGCGTGGCGGCCGACCAGATGACCTTCGGCTTCTCCTCGTCCTCGACGCTCTACGAGGCGAAGAACGGCATGGGTCCGTTTGACGGCGATGCGCAGCCGGTCGCGGCGATGGCCTATCTCTATCCGGCCGTCCTACAGATCGCCACGGTCGCCGACACCGGCATCGCCTCGCTCGAGGATCTTGCCGGCAAGAAGGTCAATCTCGGACCTCCCGGCAGCAACGCCGCCGTGCTGGCGCAGCGCCTGCTCGAGGCCTACGGCGTTTTCGATCCCGGCAACGCGCAGTTCCTGTCCTACACGGAAGGAACCAACGCGCTGATGAACGGCACGGTCGACGCCACCGTCGTACTTGCCGGCGCCCCGACCGCCGCGCTGATCGATCTCGACGCCCAGCGCGACATGGTGCTCCTGCCGCTCGACGAACAGAAGGTTTCCGGCCTGTTCGAGAAGTACCCCTTCTATCAGCCATACGAGATCCCGGCCGGCACCTATCCGGACCAGACCGAAGGCGTGATGGTCATCAACGACCCGGCGACGATCTTCACCAGCGAAGGCGCCGACGAGGCGCTGGTCAACTCGATCACCAAGACCATCTTCGAGCACTTGGACGAACTCGGCGAGGTCCACCCGCAGGCCAAGGCCATCGCGCTCGACACCGCGACGAAGACGCCGATCGACCTGCATCCGGGCGCCAAGGCCTATTTCGATACCGCGAAGTAGTTCGGGCGGAACAGGAAACGCATGCACGCGATCATCGACAGGATCCGGCTCGACCGCGCGGCGGACCGGGGCGAAGGGGAGGCGGCCATCGTGTCGCTCCTCTTCGCCGTCCTCGCCGTTGCCGTCACGGCGCTCGTCATCTACGGCGCCTATTTCGGGCTGATCACGGCGCTGATCCTGCGCTCCCTGTTCTATTCGCTCGTCTCGGCCGGCGGGCTTCTGCTCGTCGGCCTCAACGCCCGCGCAGGCTGGACGCGGTTACTCTGTTATGGGCTCGTTCCGGTCGCGCTGGTGCCGGGCTTCCATCTCTGGCAGTCCTACGTCGACATCATCATGCGCGGTGCGATGGCGACGCCGCCGGACCTCTGGATCTTCGTCGGGGTCATGGCCGTGCTCCTGGTGCTTGTGCGCATGGCGCTCGGCTGGGCTCTCGTGATCCTGGTCGGTGTGGCAATCGCCTATGCCTGGTTCGGCTACCTGATCCCCGGCCAGTACGGCCACGGCGGTTATGACCTGCGGCGGCTCGCCTCCACGCTCATGCTTTCCACCGAAGGCATCTACGGCCTGCCGATGGGGGTGGCCGTCGAATACATCTTCCTCTTCGCGCTGCTCGGGACGCTGCTGATGAAGATCGGCACGGGCGAGGTCTTCGTCGACATCGCGCGCGGGCTTACGGGCCGCATGCAGGGTGGGCCGGGCCTGTCGGCGGCGCTGTCGAGCGCCATGCTCGGCACCATCAACGGCAGCGCGGTTGCCAACGTCGTCACCACCGGCACTTTCACCATCCCGCTGATGAAGCGCGTCGGATATTCACCCATACTTGCCGGGGCCATCGAGGCGGCGGCCTCCTCCGCCGGGCAGATCCTTCCGCCGGTCATGGGCGCGGCCGCTTTCCTGATGGCCGAGATCATCGGCGTTCCCTATTCGCAGATCGCGCTCGCCGCGCTGGTGCCGGGGCTCCTCTACGTCGTCGCCCTGATGGTGGCGGTGCGGCTGGAGGCCGGTCGGCTTGGACTGGAGCGCGACACGGACGCGGGACTGGCGCTTCTGCGCGAGACTTTGGTGAAGCGGGGCTACCTGCTGCTCCCGCTCGTCGGGCTCATCGCTTTCCTGATCATGGGCTACACGCCGACCCGCGCGGCCGTGCTGTGTATCGTACTCGGTCTCCTGATCTCGCCGTGGAACAGGCTCACGCGGGTCGGGCCGGTCGATCTGGTCATCGTTTGCCGCGACACCCTGGTGGCGACGATGCCAATCGTGGCGGCGGTCGCGGCGGCCGGCGCCGTCATCGGCGTGCTCAACTTGTCCGGCCTAGGGCTTATGCTGTCGGGCCTGATCGTCGATCTCGGCGGGCAGAACATCTGGGCGATCCTGGTGCTGACCGCCCTTGCCTCCTTCGTGCTCGGCATGGGACTGCCGACGTCTGCGGCTTACCTGCTGCTCGCGGTCTTGATCGCGCCCGCGCTGACCAGGCTCGGCCTGCCGCCGATTGTCGCCCACATGTTCATCTTCTACTACGGTCTCGTTTCGGCGATCACGCCGCCGGTGGCACTCGCAGCCTATGCGGCGGCGAGCATCTCGGGCGGAGATGCCAACAAGACGGCCTTTGAGGCCGTGCGGCTCGGCTTCGTAAAACTGCTGGTGCCGTTCCTCTTCGTCACCATGCCGGGACTGCTGATGATCGGCTCGCCCCCCGAGATCGTCCTGTCGGGAATTCTCGCCACGATCGGCGTCGTCGGGCTGACGATCGCCTTCGCCGGCTGGCTGGCCCGGCCGCTCGGATCCGGGGAGCGGCTCATGATGGCCGCCGCAGCCCTTCTGGTGATCTGGCCGACCGCGGTGACGGCGACCGATCCCGTGACGCTTCTCGCGCGCGTCCTCGGCTGTGCCGTCCTCGGCCTGTTCGCCTGGCGCGCCATGACTTCTGGCGGCGCGGTCGCCGCCGCCAACCGACCGAGAGTTTCGTGATGTCTGACGCCTTGCCCTACCACCCGTCGCCGAAGAAGCCGGACATCGCGCTGCCCGCCGGCGCCTGCGATGCGCATTGCCACATCTTCGGTCCGGCGGCCGAATTCCCCTTCGCGCCCGAGCGCAACTACACGCCCGTCGATGCGCCGAAGCAAAAACTCTTCGCGCTGCACCGCCTGCTCGGCATCGAGCGCGCCGTGATCGTTCAGGCAAGTTGCCACGGCACCGACAACACGGCGATGATCGACGCGATCGCGGCGGCCGGTGGCCGCTACCGCGGAATCGCGATGGTGAAACCGGACGTGACGGACGCCGAACTGGCCGCGCTGCACGAAGGCGGCGTGCGCGGCGTGCGCTTCAACTTCGTCACCCATCTCGGACAGGATGCCGACCTCGACGCGGTACGTGCGGTGATCGGCAAGATAAAGCCGCTAGGATGGCACGCCGTGATTCATTTCGAGGCAGACCGGCTGGAGAAGCTG
>CATMOC010000328.1 GCA_950071955.1 uncultured Mesorhizobium sp.
CGCAGCCTCCAGGTCGAACATGGCCGCCTTCAGGCCGCGGCCCGAACTGCTGTCGTTCCGGCCAAGGCGGGCCTTCACAGCCGCCGCGACATGCCGCTCGAGAACGATCTCGTCGACGATGCCGAGCTTCTTCGCGCGTTTCGTGTGTGCCGACTTGCCGGTCAGCATCATGGTCATCGCTTGGGTCGGATCGATCAGTTCCGACAACCTGAAAGTCCCGCCCAATCCGGGATGCAGTCCCAATCGAACCTCCGGAAAACCGAAACTGGCACCGTCGACGGCGATGCGATGGTCGCAGGCAAGCGCCAGTTCCAAGCCGCCGCCGAGCGCATAACCATGCACGACCGCAACCGTCCGGCATGCGAGCGCTTCCACCCTGTCGATCACCGCATGGCCCTCCCGAAGACGCTCCGCGACGGCGTTCTCGTCTTTCGCCTCTCGAAACTCTGAAATATCGGCGCCCGCGATAAAACCGCCGGGCTTGGCTGAGCGAAAAACGAGCGTTTCCGGCAGGTCGGCCTCAACGGCGTCAAGAACCTTCGCAAGATCGATGAGCACGGCTTTCGAAAGCGTGTTGGTACTGGTTCTCTTGGCGTCGAGGATCGCCCAGGCGATGCCGTCTTCGTCACGGCGCAGCCGCCAATTGCCGAAGGCTTTCTCTTTGCCGGATCCCAGTTCCAGCTTCATCTCACCGATGACGGAGAGTACGGGTTTGCCCATTACACCATCTCCAGAAGCATCGCACCGCCCTGCCCGCCGCCGATGCATTCGGTGGCGATGCCGCGCTTGCCACCCGTGCGCCGCAGTGCGTTGATGAGGTGAAGCACGATCCGCGCGCCACTCGTGCCGACCGGGTGGCCGAGACTGATCGCGCCCCCATCGACATTGAGCTTCGCGCGGTCGATGGTTCCCAGCGCGCCGTCTTGACCTAGCACTGCGCGGCAGAAATCATCGCTCGCAAAAGCTTCGAGACAGGCGAGGACCTCGAGGCCTGCGCGCTGCGTTCCCCGCATGTCGGAGACGAGCGCGCCGGCGAGCGGGCGGCCGAACTCCTGAAAGCCGCCGTGCTGCCGAACGAAGCCCTTCTCCGGCGCGAGGTGGACGGCTGGAAGGGTATGGGCGACACCGTCGACGTCGCTTTGCTCGCGGCCGCCAGGAAGGGCGGTCTGGCCAAGGAGAACGTGCCGGAGCACGACCGTCTGATCGGGCGCATCCCGTACGAACCGGACCTGAAGTACGCCGCCTCCTTTCACCAGGCCGAGGAAGATGTGCGCATCTTCGTCAAGGGTGCGCCCGAAACGCTGATCGACATGGCCAGCCGCATGGATCGCGACGGCGAAGCGGTCGCGATCGACCGAGACTCGCTCCTCGCCCAGAAGGAGGAACTCGCTGCGCGTGGGCTGCGCGTGCTTGCCTTCGCGGAGGGACGGATCGCGCGGCAGCCGAATGGAGACTATGGTCACGGCCATCTGGTCGATCTCGTCTTCCTCGGTCTGGCGGGAATGCAGGATCCGCTTCGCCCCGGCGTCACCGAGGCGATCGCGGCCTGCGCGGGGGCCGGCATCGAGGTCGCCATGGTCACGGGCGACGATCCCAGGACCGCCAGCGCGATCGCGCGGGACGCCGGCATTCCCTTCGAGGACGATCAGGTGGTTACGGGCCATGCCGTGCGCGACGCGGAGGCGAAGGGCGAAAGCGCACTGGACGATCTCACCCGCCGCGCGCGCATCTACGCGCGCGTCGAGCCTGCCCAGAAGCTCGCGATCGTGTTGTCCCTGGCCCGCAACGGCCACTTCGTGGCGGTCACCGGCGACGGTGTCAATGACGCGCCGGCCCTCAAGCACGCCCACGTCGGCGTCGCCATGGGCCGCAAGGGGACGGACGTCGCGAAGGAAAGCGCCGACATCATCGTCACCGACGACAATTTCGCTTCCATCGTCGCGGGCATACGCGAGGGCCGCGTCTCATACGCCAACATCCGCAAGGTCGTGTTCCTGCTGGTCTCCACCGGCGCCGCCGAAATGGTGCTCTTCCTGCTGGCGATCCCGCTCGGCATGCCCCTGCCGCTGACCGCGGTGCAACTGCTGTGGCTCAACCTCGTCACCAATGGTGTTCAGGACGTCGCCCTCGCCGCGGAGGGCGCGGAGGGTGACGAACTGTCGTATCCACCGCGCAGTCCGCGCGAACCGATCTTCAATCGCGTGATGCTGCGTCGCGTCCTGCATTCGACGATCGTCATGGGCGTCGGCGGCTTCGGCGTCTTCTGGTGGCTGCTCGCAAACGGCCATACCGAGTCGGAAGCGCGCAACCTTCTGCTCCTGTTGTTCGTGCTCTTCGAGAACGTCCAGACGTTCAACAGCCGATCCGAGCATCATTCGATCTTTCGCCAGGGTCTCGTGCGCAACCCGTTCCTGGTCGTCGGTGTCGTCGGCGTACAGGCGCTGCACATCGCGGCCATGCACGTTCCCGTGCTGAGCGACACGCTCGGCATCGCGCCGGTATCGCCGGTCCAGTGGAGCGTCCTCCTGCTGATCGCCGCCTCGCTCATCGTCGTCATGGAAATCGAGAAGCGGTGGGACAAGCGTATGACGAAACTGCCTTAGGGGTTGCAGGGATGGGCAGAGGCTGACCGTGGGAGACGTCAGTTTCTTCAATGGGCGAGGGATCGGTTCGCGGATCGTCGTCGCGCTGTTGTCCTGCGGTCTCTCGCTGGCAGGTTGCACGCACGTCCCGTCGAAAGATGGCCTGACGGCCGCGGCGGAAAAGGGCGCTTGCTGCGTCCACGTGGAACGCTATCCATCCTGGCTCGTCGCCATTGCGGAACCCGTGGCGCCGCTTGTCGGCCGGACCATCGCCCACGTTGTCTGGCGCGAGGGATACCTGGCCGGCGAGGCGGAGAGGGAAATCCTCGCGCAACTGCGGCCGCTCGACGTCTTGCTCGTGAGTTCGAAGGGGCGATTGTCCGGACATGTCATTCCCGGGCTCTTCGGCCACATGGCCGTCCATCTCGGTAACGAAGCCGAGTTGCGGGCGATGGGGGTCTGGAACGAGCCGTCCGTGCGCCGCCACCGCGACGCGATCCGCGACGGCGCGACCGTGATCGAGTCCGACCACAAAGGGGTACACCTGTCGCGGCCGTCTCGCGTGCTGAACGGCGACCGGGTGGTGGTCCTTCGGCCGCGGCTTTCTTCTCCCGCCAGACGGCGGGTGCTGGAATCGTTCTACGACCATCTTGGCGGCCGGTTCGACTTTCATTTCGACAGCGGGGACTCCGAGTGCGTCTACTGCGCGGAACTCATCGACCACGTGGCGCCCGAACTGCACCTGCCGCGTCGGATCGCCTACGGTCGCCAGACGATCATCCCTGACGACGCTGCGATCCATGCCGCGCGCGGCCTGATACCTTTCCACTTCCTTCTGTATGTGGAAGGAGACGGGAAGGGATCGCGCCGGAGCACACGCCGCAAGCTCATCGCCGACATCGAGGCGGAGTGGTTGGGACGAGCGCTTGACGGAAATCAATCCGGTCCCCGCATCGCGTGGTAATGTGGGTCATGGTTCATCTTGCGCTAGAGACTCTCGGTCCCCGTTGCTCCGTCCTGGGCGCCGTCCTGGCGTTGGCGTTGCTCCTTCCTTCTGCCGCGCTCGCCGAAGACCAGGTGGCTTATGGAAAGGCGCTGGTCGAGACGAACTGCGCCCGCTGCCACGCGGTGGGCACGACCGACGAAAGCACGCATCCCGAGGCTCCGCCCTTCCGGACCCTGTCGGAACGCTACCCGCTCGACGCGCTGGAAGAGGCTTTCGTGGAAGGGGTCTCGACCGGCCATCCCGACATGCCGGAATTCCAGGCATCGCCGCAGCAGATCGGCGCGATCATCGACTACATGGACACGCTCCAGCCGGAGTGAGCCCGGCCGTCCGCTGCGTCAGCCGTTGATCGCGGTGGAATGGGTCACGACCTCGCCGTCCTCCTTCTCGAAGCGGCCCACCGGGTCGGGCAGGATCTCAAGCACTTCCTCCGAAGGGCGGCAGAGCCTGGTCCCGAGCGGCGTCACGACGATCGGCCGGT
Source organism: uncultured Mesorhizobium sp. (assembly GCA_950071955.1). Lineage (GTDB taxonomy): Bacteria > Pseudomonadota > Alphaproteobacteria > Rhizobiales > Rhizobiaceae > Aquibium > Aquibium pacificus. Next base: position 4,070 of record CATMOC010000328.1, read on the forward strand.
TGATCAGGATCGGGTGCTGCATCATGAAATCGACGATCTGGTCGCCGCTCCATTTCGGATCGCCGAGCCCGAGTTCGTGATAGGGCGTTCCCTTCTCGCGCAGGAGCTGGCGCGGCGTAATCCCCATGGCGGCGATGAGCTCGACCAGCCTCTCGCGCGAGGGCGGCGTCTTCAGGTACTCGATCACCTCCGGCTCCTTGCCCGACTGGCGGATCATGGCGAGCGTGTTGCGGGACGTCCCGCAGGCGGGATTGTGGTAGATGGTAATCGTCATGTCGCTTATGCCTTCGGGAACCAGTGCTGGGTGCGATTTGCGAAGGCGACCAGCGATAGCATCACCGGCACCTCCACCAGGACGCCGACGACGGTGGCGAGCGCGGCGCCCGAGTTCAGTCCGAACAGGCTGATGGCCACCGCGACGGCGAGTTCGAAGAAGTTCGAGGTTCCGATCAGGGCGCAGGGCGCCGCGACGTTGAACGGCACCTTCCACGCCTTCGCCGCCCCATAGGCGATGAAGAAGATGCCGTAGGACTGGATCAGCAGCGGCACCGCGATGAGCACGATCAGCAGCGGATTGCCGGTGATGACGTTTCCCTGGAAGCCGAACAGGAGCACGACCGTCGCCAGCAGGCCGATCACGGACAGGGGCTTCAGGCGCCCGGTGAAGTCCGAGACCGCCGCCTCCGCCTTCGGACCGCCGCCGGCCCGGTCCAGCAGCCGCTTGCGGGTGAGCGCGCCGGCGATGAGCGGGATCACCACGTAGAGGGCGACCGACAGGAGCAGCGTCTCCCAGGGCACGGCGATGTCGGTCACGCCGAGCAGCAGCGCGACGATCGGAGCGAAGGCGAAGATCATGATGATGTCGTTCACCGAAACCTGCACCAGGGTGTAGTTGGGATCCCCCTTCGTCATCTGGCTCCAGACGAACACCATCGCGGTGCAGGGTGCCGCGCCGAGCAGGATGAGACCCGCGATGTACTGCTGCGCATCGGCGGGCGCGATCCACAGCGCGAAGACGTATTCGAAGAACAGC